>NZ_JBFBAX010000006.1:0-265391 GCF_040682395.1 Streptomyces sp. NPDC051207
CGGGCGCCCTGACCGCGCAGCGACTCCGCGCAGCCCTTGCCCACGTCGCCGTAACCGCACACCACCGCGGTCTTGCCGCCGATCAGGGTGTCGGTCGCCCGGTTGATGCCGTCGATCAGCGAGTGCCGGCAGCCGTACTTGTTGTCGAACTTCGACTTCGTCACGGCGTCGTTCACGTTGATCGCCGGGAAGAGGAGAACGCCGTCGCGCTGCATCTCGTACAGGCGGTGGACACCGGTCGTGGTCTCCTCCGTCACGCCACGGATCTCGGAGGCCAGCTGGGTCCACTTCTGGGGGTTCTCGCCCAGGGTGCGGGTCAGCAGTTCGAGGATGACGCGGTGCTCGTCGGACTCGGCGGTGTCGGGCGAGGGGACCTTGCCGTCCTTCTCGTACTCGACGCCCTTGTGGACGAGGAGGGTGGCGTCGCCGCCGTCGTCCAGGATCATGTTCGGGCCGCCGGTGGGGCTGTCCGGCCAGGTCAGCGCCTGCTCGGTGCACCACCAGTACTCCTCCAGGGTCTCGCCCTTCCAGGCGAAGACCGGGACGCCCTGCGGGTTGTCCGGCGTGCCGTTCGGGCCGACGGCGACGGCGGCGGCCGCGTGGTCCTGGGTGGAGAAGATGTTGCAGGACGCCCAGCGGACGCGGGCGCCGAGGGCGACCAGCGTTTCGATGAGGACGGCGGTCTGCACCGTCATGTGCAGGGAGCCCGTGACGCGGGCGCCCTTGAGGGGCTGGGCCTCGGCGTACTCCTTGCGGATCGCCATCAGGCCCGGCATCTCGTGCTCGGCGAGGGTGATCTCCTTACGGCCGAACTCGGCCAGGGAAAGGTCGGCGACCTTGAAGTCCTGTCGGTTGTCGACAGTCGTCATTGCGAGCTGCTCCTCGGGTTGGGGCGAGGTGGGTACGGCTGATCTGCGCGGCGGCGGACACAGGGGTGCCCCGAAGAGGACACCAGGGATGCCCGCGTACGCGCAGCGCAGTCCGTCGGAGGCCCTCTCTCCCTCGGCCGGCCCGCAAGGGGGCCGCCCGACCGCCATCAGCAGCGACGTCTGGCTCACTCCCAAGCTACACCGGTCGGCCCGGGCTGCCCCAGCCCGCCTTCGAACACATCACGCCGTTCACGGATCGTGAACGGCGTGGGCGACAGACCGTCACAGGGGCCGGCCCTTCCGCCGCGGTGACGGCCGCAGGGGCCCGCCGAGCGGGTCGGCGGGCCCCTGCGGGGAGAGTCTCGGGGACTCAGTGGGCGGTGTCGTGCGGGGTGGGGCCGCCCGGGCTGGCCTCGCGGTCGGGGCCCTTGGCGGCCTCGGTCTCGCTGAAGATGTCGGGCTCGAGGTAGATCACGCGGGCGATCGGCACGGCTTCGCGGATGCGGGCCTCGGCGGCGTTGATGGCGGCGGCGATCTTGGCGGCCGTGTCGTCGTGGCCCACGGCGATCTTGGCGGCGACCAGCAGTTCCTCGGGGCCGAGGTGGAGCGTGCGCATGTGGATGATGTCGGTGACGGTGGTGCCGTCGACGACCGCGGCCTCGATCTTCCTGACCTCGTCCAGTCCGGCGGCCTCGCCGAGCAGCAGCGACTTGGTCTCGACGGCCAGCACGAGCGCGATCAGGATGAGCAGCACGCCGATGCACAGGGTGCCGATGCCGTCCCAGACGCCGTTGCCGGTGGCCAGGGCGAGGCTGACGCCGACGAGGGCGAGGATCAGGCCGACGAGCGCGCCGAGGTCCTCCAGCAGGACGACGGGCAGCTCGGGCGCCTTGGAGTGGCGGACGAACTCCTTCCAGGAGCGCTTGCCGCGCAGGGCGTTGGACTCCTGGATGGCGGTGCGGAAGGAGAACGTCTCGGCGATGATCGCGAAGACGAGGACGCCGACCGGCCAGTACCAGTTGTCCAGCTCGTGCGGGTGCTTGATCTTCTCGTAGCCCTCGTACAGGGCGAACATGCCGCCGACCGAGAAGAGCACGATGGAGACCAGGAACGCGTAGATGTAGCGCTCACGGCCGTAGCCGAAGGGGTGCTGCGGGGTGGCCTCGCGCTTGGCGCGCTTGCCGCCGACCAGCAGCAGGCCCTGGTTGCCGGAGTCGGCGAGCGAGTGCACGGACTCCGCGAGCATCGACGACGATCCGCTGAAGAGGAACGCCACGAACTTCGCTACCGCGATCGCGAGATTGGCGACGAGTGCCGCAACGATCGCCTTGGTGCCGCCTGACGCGCTCATGTGTTCGCGTTGTCCCTTCGCTTTCGTACGTTACGCAGTCCAGGCTTTTGCCCGTCCTTTGCCG
Source organism: Streptomyces sp. NPDC051207 (assembly GCF_040682395.1). NCBI lineage: Bacteria > Bacillati > Actinomycetota > Actinomycetes > Kitasatosporales > Streptomycetaceae > Streptomyces > Streptomyces sp. NPDC051207. The sequence continues at coordinate 2,285 of NZ_JBFBAX010000006.1, forward strand.
GTGGGCCATTGTTGCAGCACGGCCCGGCGCCGGCGCGCCGGGCCGCCCACCGGTCCCGCTCAGACCACCACGGTGGCCCGGAAGACCGTACCGGCCCCGGACACTTCGGCCTTTTCGCCCGCCGGTACGAACACGGAGTGGCCCGGCGTCAGTTCGTGTTCCCCGGCCCGCACGGTACCCGCCGTGCACAGCAGGATCTGCGGGGCGGCGAGGGTGAGTTCGCGGGCAGCGCCGCCCTCCGGGAGGACGTAGCGGGACAGCCGGAACTCGTCGACCGGGGTCTCGTAGACCTCCTCGCCCTCCGGGGAGGCCTCGGGGCGCAGGACGCCGGGGTCGGCGGCCTCGAAGCGGACGACGCGCAGGAGTTCGGGGACGTCGACGTGCTTGGGGGTCAGGCCGCAGCGCAGGACGTTGTCGGAGTTGGCCATGATCTCGACGCCGAGTCCGCTGAGGTAGGCGTGCGGGATGCCGGCGCCGAGGAACAGGGCCTCGCCGGGCTGGAGCCGGACGTGGTTGAGGAGCATCGCGGCGATGACGCCGGGGTCGCCCGGGTAGTGGTGGGCGATGCCGGCGTAGGGGGCGTGGTCGCCGGCGAGGCGGTCGCAGGCCGCTGCGGCCTCAGCGACCGTGCCGGCCATCTCCTCGCGGTCGGCGCCGAGGATCGCGGTCAGCACCTCGCGCAGCGCGGCCTCCTCGGGGTGGGCGCGCAGCAGGTCGACGTACGGCTTGAGGGAGCCGACACCGAGGGCGTCGAGCAGGGCGGCGGCCTCGGCCGGGGCGCGGAAGCCGCACAGGCCGTCGAACTCGGTGAGGGCGCAGATCAGTTCGGGCTTGTGGTTGGCGTCCTTGTAGTTGCGGTGCGGGGCGGAGACGGGGACGCCGCGGCGCTCCTCGTCCTCGTAGCCTGCCCTCGCCTGCGTGAGGTCGGGGTGCACCTGGAGGGAGAGCGGGGCGCCGGCGGCGAGGATCTTCAGCAGGAACGGCAGGCGCGGGCCGAACTTCGCCACGGTCCCGGCGCCCAGTTCGCGTTCCGGGGCGGCCTCGATGACCTCGAGCAGGGTGCCGCGCGCGGTGCGCGACGGCGCGCCGGGGTGGGCGCCCATCCACATCTCGGCCTGCGGTTGGCCGGTCGGCTCGACGCCGAGCAGTGCGGGGATCGCGGTGGTGGATCCCCAGGCGTAGGGGCGGACGGTGTTGTCGAGGCGGTCCATGGGTTCTCTCTGCCGGTTCTCTGTGCGTGCGGGTGCGTACGGCGCCGGTTCACCGCGTGTACGGCGGCCGGGGCGTCGTGGGCAAGGTCAGACCCTCGAAGCGAGCGCCAGGTAAACGGCGGCGAAATCCGTGACGGCGATCAGTTCGGCGAGGGTCTCCAGCTCCCCGCCTTCCTCCGGTTCCAGCTCGCTGATCGGCGTGTCGTGGCTGAGGGCCAGGTCGCGGGCGGCCGGGGCGGCGGTGAGGCCGCCGATCGGGCGGTCGCGGAGCAGCACCACGCGTGCGTGCAGGGCGGGCGGCTCCTCGACGCGGTCGCGGAAGAAGTCGCCGGGGTCGGCGCTGGCGGCCAGGGGACCGGCGAGCAGGGCGCTGTGCGCGGCGAGCGCCTCGGGCAGTTCGGCGACGACCGCGGGTACGCCGGACAGTTCGGCGAGCGCGGAGGCGAAGCGGCGTCCGGCGGGGCCCGCCGAAGTGCCCTCGGTCCAGACCAGCGGGAGCGCGTCGGCGAGCTCGGCGGCGAGGGTCTTGGCGGGGTTGCTGTACGCGGCGATGGCGGGCCCGCAGCGCTCGGCGACGAGGTCGAGGCGGTCGGCGACCTTGTCGAGGGCGTCGCGCGGCGAGGCGAGCAGGCCGGTGCGGTCCAGCAGGGCGAGGAGTGGCGTGAGCAGGGCCCACAGGACGCCGGGCGCGGACGCGGCGAGGGGTTCTTCCTGGTCGTAGGGGGCGGTCGCCATCGGGACGAACAGGCCGTGCGAGCCGTTCACCGATTCGGCGAGCGGGGTGCCGGCCGGGGCGACGGCGACGACGGTGCAGCCGCGGCGGTAGGCCTGCTCGGCGAGCAGGCCCAGGCCGGGCTCGGTGCCGTCCGGGGTGGCGATCAGCAGCAGGTCGACGGAGCCGGCCCAGCCGGGCAGTTCCCAGCGCAGGGCGCCCGCGGCGGGTGCGACGCCGGTGGGCGCCAGGCGCGTGACGGGGCTTCCGGCGCCGGCGAGGGTGCCGAGCAGGTCGGCGGCCTGGGTCGCGGCGGCGCCTGGTCCCGCGATGAGGACGGCGCGGGGCCGGCCGTCGGGCTTGAGGTCGTTGATGCCTGCCTCGGCGGCGTGCCGGGCGGCGGTGCGGACCCGGGCGCCGGCCTCGGCGGCGCCGCGGAGCAGTCCGCGATGGTCGGCGTCGGCAAGCCCTTGCGGGCTGTCGAGCAGCGATTCGTCAAGCATGGGCGGCAGCCTCCGATCGCCGGGACATCGATTACGCGGGGCGGCGGGCCTCGTCGACGAGCAGGACGGGGATGCCGTCGCGGACGGGGTAGGCCAGGCCGCAGTCCTGGCCGGTGCAGATCAGCTCGGTGTCCTGCTCCTTGAGGGGGGCGTGGCAGGCGGGGCAGGCGAGGATCTCCAGGAGGCCGGCTTCGAGCGGCATGGGATGTCCCTTCGGGGCGGGTGGGTCTGCGGATGTGCTGGTCAGGGTACCGCCGGTCGGGCCGGGTGCGGGGTACGGCGAGTGGGGCCGCAGGGCCTTGGCCCGGGCGCGCGGCGAGCGGGGTCCGAAGGTCTTGGCCCGGGCGTCGTCGCCCCGGACCGTCAGCCTCTGATGATGGCCAGGGCCTCGTCGCGCACCTTGGTCATCATCGTCTCGTCTCTCGCTTCCACGTTCAGGCGCAGGAGCGGCTCGGTGTTGGACGGGCGGACGTTGAACCACCAGTCGGTGGCGGTGACGGTCAGGCCGTCCAGTTCGTCCAGGGTGATGTCCTCGCGGTCCGCGTACTCGGTTCTGATCGCGGCGAGCCGGGCCCGCTGGTCGTCGACGGCGGAGTTGATCTCGCCGGATCCGGCGTAGCGGTCGTACTGGGCGACGAGGCCGGACAGCGGGCCGTCCTGGCCGCCGAGGGCGGCGAGCACGTGGAGGGCGGCCAGCATGCCCGTGTCGGCGTTCCAGAAGTCGCGGAAGTAGTAGTGCGCGGAGTGCTCGCCGCCGAAGATCGCGCCGGTGCGGGCCATTTCGGCCTTGATGAAGGAGTGGCCCACGCGCGTGCGTACCGGCGTGCCGCCGTGCTCCCGGACGACCTCCGGGACCGACCAGGAGGTGATCAGGTTGTGGATGACCGTGCCCCTGCCGCCGTTGCGGGCCAGCTCGCGGGCGGCCACCAGCGCCGTGATCGCCGACGGGGGGACGGGCTCGCCGCGCTCGTCCACGACGAAGCAGCGGTCGGCGTCGCCGTCGAAGGCGAGGCCGAGGTCGGCGCCCTCCGCGCGGACGCGCTGTTGCAGGTCGACCAGGTTGGCCGGGTCGAGGGGGTTGGCCTCGTGGTTGGGGAAGGTGCCGTCCAGCTCGAAGTACATCGGCACGAGTTCGACGGGCAGGCCGCCGAGGACCGTCGGGACGGTGTGCCCGCCCATGCCGTTGCCCGCGTCGACCACGGCCTTCAGGGGGCGGATGGCGGTGAGGTCGACCAGGGAGCGCAGGTGGGCCGCGTAGTCGTCCAACGTGTCGCGCCGCGTGATCGTGCCCGGCTCGGCGGCCGGCTCCGGGGCGCCGGACTCGCTCCAGGCCTCGACCAGTTCGCGGATCTCGGCGAGGCCGGTGTCCTGGCCGACCGGCGCGGCCCCGGCGCGGCACATCTTGATGCCGTTGTACCGCGCCGGATTGTGCGAGGCGGTGAACATCGCGCCCGGCAGGCCCAGCACGCCCGAGGCGTAGTAGAGCTGGTCGGTCGAGCACAGGCCGATCTCGGTGACGTCGGCTCCCCGTGCCGCCGCGCCGCGCGCGAAGGCACGCGACAGACCCGGCGAGGAGGGGCGCATGTCGTGCCCCGTCACGATCGCTGTCGCGCCGGTGACCTGGGCGAACGCCGCGCCGAAGAGTTCGGCCAGGGGCTCGTCCCACTGGTCGGGGACGACACCGCGTACGTCGTACGCCTTCACGATCTGCGACAGATCAGCAGCCACGGCCAACCCTTCCGAAAGTCCCGTCGGTCACCACAAACTACCCGTACGGACTGACAATCCCGCGTGCGTACCCACAGGGGACGTCCGGAAGCGGTCCCGGGCCCGGTCGGCGCGGTGGAGCACGGGTCAGTTGTCGGGCGACCGCAGGACCCGCAGGTGACCGCGGCGGGCGACCTCCATCGGGTCGGCCGACCGTCCGCCGCCGGCCTCGGCGACCCGCTCCTGCGGGCGCGCGGCCTCCCGCACGGCGTTGGCCAGCGCTTCCAGGTCGTCTCCGCTGGGCCTGGCCGGGGCCGAACCGTCGAGGAGCCGGACGACCTCCCAGCCGCGCGGGGCGGTGAGGCGCTCGGAGTGCTCGGCGCACAGGTCGTAGCAGTGGGGTTCGGCGTAAGTGGCGAGCGGGCCGAGGACCGCGGTCGAGTCGGCGTAGACGTACGTCAGCGTCGCGACGGCAGGTCGGCCGCATGCGGTGCGCGAACAGCGACGTACAGGGCTCACGACGTTGGACGGTACCGCACTCTTGAGCGGGCCGCGACGACTCTCTGCCAGCTCACTTCACCGTGTCGTGGTGTGAAACGCCCCACACACCCCATCTGCCCAACCCCGTTGACCTGCACGGACATCGGCGTCCGTGACACCGTTCCGTCCGGACGCCGGTGACCAGTCGGCACAAACCCCGTCATTCGCCAAGAGTGCGGCGGTCCCGGAGGGACATGGATTCGAGCCAACCTTGGCCGGAACGTTCATCCTGGGTCGCTCCCTGCCGGGCGGCCGGATGACGCGCGGGTCCGGGCGCCCGGGCCCGGCGGGGACTACCCTTCACCAGTGATGGACAACCCCGTGACTCCCCGTGCCGCCGGCCGCGGGCCTCGCCGCCGTGATCGCCACGGCAGGGGCATGCGTGGCCCGATCGCACCGCCCCAGGTGCCCCTCGCCGCCAGCCGCGCCGAGGTGTTCGCCGATCTGGTGCAGGACTCCGTGGAGCGCCTGGAGCGGCGGTGGCCGCAGCTCGCCGACATCGATTTCCTCGTCATGGAGGTGCCGCGCCTCGACGGTCCCGGCCAGGTCTGGAACGACGAGGCGGTCCCGCTGGGCGGTACCGTCCCGGCGCGGGACGGCCGCCCCGCGCGCGTGGTGGTCTACCGGCGGCCCGTCGAGATCCGCACCAAGGGGCGCGACGAGCGGGCCGCGCTGGTGCACGAGGTGGTCGTCGAGCAGGTCGCCGACCTGCTGGGACTGACCCCGGAGACGGTGGACCCGCGCTACGGCGAGGACTGAGCCGGAACCGTCCCGCGCGGCGTGCCTGTGGCCGGCGCTGAAGCACCTGCGCTATGGCGAGGGCCGGGCCGGGGCCGTCCGCGCGGGGCCCCGTGACTGGCCCCTGGCTAGCGCTGGAGCACCGCCAGGTCCTCGTCCGCGTCCGGTACCGCCACCGTGCCCCGGTCGTCGGGGAGCGTCTGCACGGTGAAGCCCGGCACGTCCCCGCCCGCCGTGAGCAGGCGCGCCGCGTAGACCGCCGAGCCGCCCGGCTCCGGCTCGACCGTCAGGGCGTAGCTGCCCTTGGCGCCGCTCGGCACCGGCGCCTCGACGTTCTGCGTGGTGCCGGCCCTGATCGTGAACGTCTTCGTCGCCGCCGTACCGCCCTCGCTGCCCGCCGACGCCGTGACCTTGACCCTCACCGTCCCGCCGGGCGCGGTCAGCGACAGCGTGGTGCCCTTGGCGGTGTTGCCCACGGACGTCGCGCGCGTGCCCACCGGGCTCGTCGCCGGGACGAACGCCGTCTCCTCCTCGCCGGCCTTGCCGCGCACCACCCGCGCCGCCGCCACCACCGGTACGGAACGGTCCGTCGGCGTCAGCACCAGGGAGCCCGCCTCGCCGCGCGTGACGTCGCCCAGGTCGACGGCGGTCGTCATGCCCGCCTTCACGTGCACCGTCTCGTGTCCGGCCGGGGTGATCAGCCCGGACGGCGCGGCCAGCCGCACCTTCAGGTCGGCGTCCGTGTCACCGGGCGTGAACAGCACCAGCCGCACCGCTTTGGCGTCCTTCGGCAGGCCCGGCAGCACGAGACTGCCCGCCGGGTCCGTGGCCGCCGCCAGCCAGTCGCCGCCCAGCTTGTCGTCGAGGGCCTGCACGGCGGCGCCGACCCGGCCGCTGCGCACGCTCACGTGCACGGTGAGGTCGGTCTGCTCGGCGTCGGTCAGCGTGGACAGCAGGATCCGCTCGCTCGCGTGCGGCTTGACCGTGATGCCCTCCCCCACCTCGGACTTGAGCGCCCCGTCCTTCCCGTACAGCTCGATGTCCACGACGGCGGCAGAGTCGTCCGGGTTGGTCAAGTGCACGTAGTCGGTGCGGTCGGCCGCCGTGCCGGCGCCCGGGAACCAGAACTCGGTGTCCGGGGCGGTGCAGTTCACGCCATGCAGGCCGCGGCCCGTGCCGGCGGCGACCTCCGTGGTCTCCTGCACGGTCCAGCCGGGCGCGTACCGTCCCTCGGCCGTGCCGACCAGCGCGGGCGCGTCGCCCCCTGAGGTCTCCCCGGTCACCGGCCTGCCGGGCTCGGCGGGCTTCAGCACGGGCTTGCCGGGCCGCGCCACGCTCTCGTCCTTGCCGGTGCCGTCCTCGCCGTCCGGCTCCGGGACGGCCGGGCGCAGTTCCGCCCTGCCGCCGCTGCCGGCGCCCTTCGTGACGGGCGTGAAGGACGTGTACGACGTCTCGGCGAGGTCGGAGGTGCTCGGCGCCGGGCACAGCAGGCTCGTACGCTCCACGGGCAGGTGGGACGCCGCCCTGGTGGCGGTGTCCGTGCCGGACGCGTCGGGTGCGGTGAGCGCGGCGAATCCGGTGACGACGGCCAGCGCGGTCGCGCCGGCGATCAGGGACAGGGTCGTGCGGTTCACTGCTGGCTCCCGTCGGGACGCTCACTGCCGGTGCCGTGCGGCGGCTGCTGACCGGGGTCGTACGCCGGGTCGTAGCCCTGGTCGTAGCCCTGCTGGTACGGCCGCTCGTACGTGCCCTGCCGGGTCCCTTGCCGGGCCGGGTCGCCGTACCCGTACGGGTCGTACTGGCCGCCCTGGTAGGGGTCCTGGTGGCCCTGGCCGTACCCGGCGTACTGCTGGTCGCCCTGGTACTGGCCGGCCTGGTGGCCGCCGTAGCCGTCGTACCCGGTGCCCGGGTAGGTGCCGGCGTCCCACTCCCCGTAGGGCTGCTGCTGCGGTACCGGTGCCTGCTGCGGCGGGGGCGGCACGTCGCTTTCCCGGGGCGGGTCCTGGGTGCCGCGGGCAGCCTCCTCGGCCTCCGCCTGCGCGCGCAGCCTGCGGGCCCGGCGGCCCTCGCCCTCGACGGGCTGTGCGGGGACGGCCGGTTCGTCGGGCAGGTCGTCGTCGATGTCCCGGCGGCGCCCCGGCAGGGCGAGGACGACGAGGACGACGGCGAGGGCACCCTGCGTCCACAGCCACGCGGTGTGGCCGAACGAGTCGTCGTAGGTGACGTCCAGTCTGCCGCCGGAGGCGGGCATCTCGAAGCCCTGGGCCCAGCCGTCGACGGTGGTGGGGGTGAGCGGCCTGCCGTCCAGGGTGGCCGTCCAGCCCTCGGCGGCGGTGTCGGCGAGACGCAGGACGCGGCCCTGGGAACCGGCCGGGATCGTGGTGTGGATCTCGACGGGGCCCGCGGCCACCGGCTGCGGCTCGGCCGAACGGGAGCCCGGCGCGGGGACGATCGCCGCGCGGGAGACCTGCCGGTCGACGCGCCACAGGGCGCCGCCGTCCTGCTGGCTCAGCCGGCTCAGGCCGGGCGTGGCGTCCAGGATGCGGCTGACCTGGCGGGGGGCGCCCGGGTGGACGAGGACGTAGCGCACGGCGAAGCCGCCGAGCTGGTCGGCCTGGTCGGCGCCGGAACCGGCGACGAGGTTGGCGACGACCTTGTCGAGCCTGCTGTTCTCGCCGTCGGCCGCGGCGATCTCGGCGTCGCCGAGGCGGGCACCGGAGCCGCGCACCAGCACGTACCCGACGTGGCCGCCGGAGTCGCTGTCGAGGACGAGGGTGCGGGCCTGGTCGCGCGTGCCGCTCTCCTCGGCGACGAACGCGGGCACCTGCACCGGGTCGCGCCGCTGCAGCGGCCCGTCGGCGCCGCGGATCATCCAGCCGGCGGCGGCGAGCAGCGGGCCCGCGGCGCAGGCGAACGCGATCAGCGCGGCCACCGGCTGGCGCCAGCCGAAGCTCTGCTCGGCGACACGCGAGCGTGCCCCGTCGGCGCCGAGGGCGGCGGCGGACAGCAGGGCGATGCCGTAGACCAGAGTGGCGGGACCGGCCCAGGCGGAGCGGTTCGACAGGGCCGCGAAGACGAAGCCGGTCAGGGCGACGGCCCAGGCGGTCCGGATGCCCAGCTGCCGCTCGGAGCGCAGCAGGGCGGCCAGCGCGGCGAGCACGATGCCGATGAGCAGCGGTCCGCCGATCGTGCCGGGGCCGCCCGGGCTCATGCCGAGCAGGTCGACCGCGGAGGCGGCCGAGGCGCCGTACTCCAGGCCGGCCTCCCGGAAGAAGCCGGTCGGCAGCAGCGACAGCGACCACGGGGCGAGCACCAGCAGCGGTGTGCCGAGCTGGGCGACGAAGCGCAGCGCGTAAGCCGTGATGTCGGTCCGGCGCAGGGCGAGCAGGCCGATGCCGAGGAGCAGCGCGACGGGCCACACGATCGGCGTGAACGCGGTGGTGATCGTCAGCAGCAGGGCGTACGCCCAGGTGGCGCGCCAGCTGCCGCGGGCGCCCGAGGCGTGTGCGAGGCCGCCTGCCGCGATGCCCGCGCGGGCGAGGAGCGGCAGCAGGACGGCGAGGACGGCGGTGCCGATGCGGCCCCCGGCGAGCGCGCCGGTCGCGGCGGGCAGGAAGGCGTAGGCGACGGCCGCCCACGCGCGCAGCAGCCGGGACTCGACGAGCGGGCGGGAGGCGAAGTAGGCGGTGAGGCCGGCCAGCGGCACGGAGGCGACCAGCAGGGCGGTGACGGCGAGCCCGGTGGAGCCGAACAGCAGGGACGCCAGCATCGCCACGACGGCGAGGTAGGGCGGTGCGGAGGTGGTGCCGCCCGCGCCGACGGCGTGCCAGGAGTCCACGTAGCGGGACCACAGCTCGCCCGCTTCGGCCGGGGCGGGCAGCAGCGCGCCGCCCGCGAGCGCGCCGCCGCCGAGGAGTTGCCGGCAGGCGACGAGCGAGATGAACAGCAGTGCCAGGAAGAGCACTGGGCCGGGCTTGCGGGCGATGCGCTTGAGGCGGGCGAACTGCTCGACCTGGAGGAAGTCGGCGTCGTCACCGCCGGGCCCGGACTCGGTGGCGCCGCCGTGCCGTCCGGCGCCGGTGGTGGCCTCGGGGTCGGAGCGGCCGACGAGGTTGCCCGCGACCTGCTCGACGGTGACGCGGACGGTCGCGCCGGGCGGCGGGAACAGGGCGCGCATCTCGGCCCGGTCGACCTGGGGGCGGCCGCGGTCGCGCCGGGCGGCGATGATCCGCTCGGGCCGCAGCAGGGTGCCCATGAGGCCGCGGATCTCGTCGAGTGCCTGCCCGGGGACCTTGCCGACGAGGTAGGCGAGGGTCCTCAGGAAGGTGCCGAGCACCAGGCGCAGCAGCACCCAGGGCAGCGCGGCCGTGGGGGTGTTGACGAGGAGGGTGTAGGCGGCGCCGGCCTTGTCGACCTTGTGCGGGGAGGCGGCGGTGCGGCCGACGCAGTCGACGGCGCGGCGCTCGCGGGAGGCGGCCTCGGCGTGCCGGACGACCGCTTCGGGTGCGACGAGGACGCGGTGGCCCGCGGCGTGGGCGCGCCAGCACAGGTCGACGTCGTCCCGCATGAGGGGCAGGCGCCGGTCGAAGCCGCCGAGCCGGTCGAAGACGTCGCGGCGGACGAGCATGCCTGCGGTGGACACCGACAGCACGGGCCGGACGTGGTCGTGCTGGCCCTGGTCCTGTTCGCGGCGGTCCAGGCCGGTCCAGCGGCGGCCGGAGTTGGCGATGGTGACGCCGACTTCGAGGAGCTGCCTGCGGTCGTACCAGCCGCGGAGCTTGGGGCCGACGACGGCGACGTCGGTGCGGCCGAGCTCGTACTCGTTCTCCACGACGCGCAGCAGGTGGGCCAGGGCGTCCGGTTCGGGGGCGCAGTCGTCGTGCAGGAGCCAGAGCCACTGGACGGGCTCGCCGTGGGGGAGGTCCGGCATGTCGTAGGCGTCGTCGCGCCACGTGCGCGTGACGGGGTCCCAGCCACTGGGGCGGCGCAGGTACGGCAACTCGTCCGGGGTGAGGTGGGGCGCGGTGCGGTGGGCCTCCTCGACGGCCTGGCCGAAGCCGGTGCGGCGGGCGAGGTGCAGGACGCGGTCGGGGCCGAGGGCGTCGGTGAGGAGCTGCGCGGAGTCGTCCGCGCTGCCGGTGTCGGCCGCCATGGCGTACTGCACGGGGCGCTCCTGGCCGAGCAGCGCGGAGAGCGCGTCGGGCAGCCAGCGGGCGCCGTCGTGGGAGACGAGGACCGCGGTCACCACATGACGCGGAAACTCAGGGGCGGCAGCAGCGGTGTCTTGCCGGGCTGCCGGGTGGCTGTGCACGGACATCGAGGTACGGGCCCCGGTTCGGTGGACTGCGGTGGACGCCTGTGCCCCGAGGGGGCGACGGGGCGTCTCGGACGAGCGACCACACTATCGGCTGGGCAGCAGGGCGGCCCGCCGCCTGTGGATAACCCACCCGCGACGGGCCGTTCGCCATGATTGTCCGTAAGTGTCCGCGACCGCCGGGCGCGTGGCGCCGTTCAGACGGCGGCCTTCTTGAGCCGGCGGCGTTCGCGCTCGGACAGCCCGCCCCAGATGCCGAAGCGCTCGTCGTTCGCGAGGGCGTACTCGAGGCACTCGGAGCGGACCTCGCAGGCGAGGCAGACCTTTTTTGCCTCTCTGGTGGAGCCGCCCTTCTCGGGGAAGAAGGACTCGGGGTCGGTCTGGGCGCACAGTGCGCGCTCCTGCCAGCCGAGTTCCTCGTCCGCGTCGTCGACCAGCAGTTGCTGCACCGTCTCGGTCATGTGCGCCCCTCGTCCGTCTTTCGCGTCCCCGTGATCCGGTCGTTACCGATTCCGGCTGAACGACACGAGTGAAATTACAAGTGTGCTGATCCGGGCGAGTCAAGCCGAGATCTGCTATTGGACCCCTTATTCACTCTGCGGAACCAAGGCCATGCGGAAAGTGTTCAAATCGGCATAAACCTTGACACGCAGACGAGACCCCGGAAGGGCGCCCCCTCCGCACAGACCTCTACGGAGAATGACGCCCAGTTGTTCGATCTCGTTCCGACGACGGCGGCGAAGCGAACCGGACCACCTGCGGATCACGGGATCACCACGGCGCACGCGCGCCCGGATGGACGCCATGTGTCCCGGCAGACGCCTGAACAAACCTTTCCCCACGCACCTGAACCGAATTGGGTGAACCCGGTCCCACATAGCGGCGCCGAGTTGACAGTGAAGGTGTGAGCCGCTGTCCTTGTGGGCATGCTCGCGAACTTGGCACTCACCTCGACCCGCACCGCCGGGTCCCTCGGTGCTGCCCGCGCTCGCTGTTGCTGTCCCGGCTGTTGAGCCTCACGCGCTCCGGCTGACGCCCAGTCCACGCGACTCGGCGCTGTTCCTCCCTCCCCGCCTTTCTCCGCCCCTCTCCGCCGAGGACCACCGCATCCATGAACAGCGACAGCGACCTCCAGATCGCCGGCGACATCCTCGAAGTCCCGCACCTGCTGCAGCCCCCGCGCGAGCACCCGGCCACCGTCGCCGAGTTCGCCGGCCTGGCGCGCTCCCTCGCCGCCGACCGCTCCCAGTGGGAGCACCTTGTGCGGTACGACGCGACCACACGCTGGTACCACCGGCTGCGCACCGGCCCCGGCTACGAGGTGTGGCTGCTGTCCTGGCTGCCCGGGCAGGACAGCGGACTGCACGACCACGGCCCCTCGTCCGGCGTGCTGACCGTCCTCGGCGGCACCCTGACCGAGCGCACCGCGCACGGCACGCGCGCGTGGGGCCCGGGAGCCCAGCGCGTGTTCGCACCGGGATATGTGCACGAGGTGGTCAACGACACGTGGGAGCCCGCGGTCAGCCTGCACGTGTACCACCCGGGCCTGACGGAGATGACGATGCACGCGGCCCACTGCACGGCCGCCGCACCGCACGAGCCGGCGGACGCCGTGACCGCGTGACGCGTCGCCGTACCCGCCCGCCGCAGGGCCCGGCCCGTGGTTGTCCACACCCCGCAACGCGCCGCCCGGGCGGCTGACACACTGTTTCCATGCGCATTGTGGTTCTGGCAGGCGGCATCGGCGGTGCCCGGTTCCTGCGCGGTCTGAAGCGGGCCGTGCCGGACGCCGACATCACGGTCATCGGCAACACCGGCGACGACATCCACCTCTTCGGGCTGAAGGTCTGCCCGGACCTCGACACGGTGATGTACACGCTCGGCGGCGGCATCAACGAGGAGCAGGGCTGGGGCCGTGCCGAGGAGACCTTCCACCTCAAGGAGGAACTCGCGGCGTACGGCGTCGGACCCGAGTGGTTCGGGCTGGGCGACCGGGACTTCGCCACGCACATCGTGCGGACCCAGATGCTGAGCGCCGGGTTCCCGCTGAGCGCCGTCACCGAGGCCCTGTGCGACCGCTGGCAGCCGGGCGTCCGGCTCATCCCGATGTCCGACGACCGGGTCGAGACGCATGTCGCGGTCGAACTGGACGGCGAGCGCAAGGCGATCCACTTCCAGGAGTACTGGGTGCGGCTGCGGGCCTCGGTGCCCGCCGAGGCGGTCGTCCCCGTCGGCGCCGAGCAGGCCAAGCCCGCACCCGGCGTGCTCCAGGCCATCTCCGATGCGGACGTGATCCTCTTCCCGCCCTCCAACCCCGTCGTCTCCGTCGGCACGATCCTCGCCGTGCCCGGCATCCGCGAGGCCATCGCCGACGCCGGGGTGCCGGTCGTCGGCCTGTCCCCGATCGTCGGGGACGCGCCCGTGCGCGGCATGGCCGACAAGGTGCTCGCGGCGGTCGGCGTGGAGGCGACGGCCGCGGCGGTCGCCGAGCACTACGGCTCGGGCCTGCTCGACGGCTGGCTCGTCGACTCGGTCGACGCGGGCGTGGTCGAGCGCGTGGAGGCGGCCGGGATCCGCTGCCGGGCGGTGCCGCTGATGATGACCGACGTCGACGCGACGGCGCGGATGGCCCGCGAGGCACTCGCGCTCGCGGAGGAGGTACGGACGACGTGAGCGCAACCCCCGCGGACGGCTACCGGGTCTGGGCCGTGCCCCGGCTCCCCGAGGTCACGGCGGGCGACGACCTGGCCAAGCTGATCGCCGCCGCCGAGCCCGGCCTCGCCGACGGCGACGTCCTGCTCGTCACCTCGAAGATCGTGTCCAAGGCGGAGGGCCGGACCGTCCGCGCCGCGGACCGCGAGGCCGCGATCGACGCCGAGACGGTACGGGTGGTCGCCCGGCGCGGCGCGCTGCGCATCGTGGAGAACCGGCAGGGCCTGGTCATGGCCGCCGCCGGGGTCGACGCCTCCAACACCCCGTCCGGCACGATTTTGCTGCTGCCCGAGGACCCCGACGCCTCCGCGCGCGCCATCCGGGCGGGACTGCGGGACGCCCTCGGTGTCGACGTCGGCGTGATCGTCACCGACACCTCCGGCCGGCCCTGGCGCGCAGGGCTCACCGACGTGGCGATCGGCGCGGCCGGCATGCGCGTCCTCGACGACCTGCGCGGCGGCACGGACGCGTACGGCAACCCGCTGACCGCCACCGTCGTCGCCACGGCCGACGAACTCGCCGCCGCGGGCGACCTCGTGAAGGGCAAGGCCGCCGGTCTGCCCGTCGCCGTCGTACGGGGCCTGCCGCACGTGATCGCACAGGCCGACGGCGACGGGGCGCGGGCCCTGCTGCGCGGCGCGCGGGACGACATGTTCCGCCTCGGCACGTCCGAGGCCGTACGGCAGGCGGTGACCCAGCGGCGTACGGTCCGGTCGTTCATGGACGAGCCCGTGGACCCGGGCGCGGTGCGCCGGGCGGTGGCCGCTGCCGTGACGGCACCCGCCCCGCACCACACGACGCCGTGGCGTTTCGTCCTCCTGGAGTCGCGGGCCTCCCGCACCCGGCTGCTGGACGCGATGCGGGACGCCTGGATCGCGGATTTGCGGCGGGACGGGCGGAGCGAGGAGTCCATCGCCAGGCTGGTGCGCCGCGGCGACGTCCTGCGCAACGCGCCGTACCTCGTCGTGCCGTGCCTGGTCATGGACGGCTCGCACACGTACGGCGACCCGCGCCGGGACGGCGCCGAGCGGGAGATGTTCGTCGTCGCCGCGGGGGCGGCTGTGCAGAACTTCCTCGTCGCGCTCGCCGGGGAGCGGCTCGGTTCGGCCTGGGTGTCGTCCACGATGTTCTGCCGGGACGTGGTGCGCCGCGTGCTGGACCTGCCGGACGACTGGGACCCGATGGGGGCGGTGGCCGTGGGGCGCCCCGCGCAGGAACCGGGGCCGCGCCCGGAGCGGGATGCCGGCGCCTTCATAGAGGTGCGCTGAGCGTGCGCTGAGAATCCGCGTGGGCGGCACGAGCGGCGCCTTGTCACCCCTACTCTCGTAAGACACCTCCGTATCCCTGGGACCCCACCGTGGCAGGACGTTTCGCACCCCGGTCCACGCGTACGACCGTGCGCGGTGGCCATGTGGGCGTGCCCGGGGGCGTGCCGCGGCAGGCGGCGGCGCCGGCGCGGGTGCGCACGTGGACGCCGCAGGGGCCGCTCGACCTGGGGCTGGTCCTCGGTCCGCTGCGGCGCGGGCCGGGCGATCCGACGTTCTGCGCGATGCCCGACGGCTCGGTGTGGCGGGCCAGCCGGACACCGGCCGGGCCGGGGACGCTACGGGTCACCCGGTACGGCGACGAGATCCGCGGGGAGGCCTGGGGGCTGGGAGCGGAGTGGCTGCTGGACGGGCTTCCCGACCTGCTCGGCGCGGCGGACGACCCGTCGCTGTTCACGCCGCGGCACAAGCTGCTGGCGCTGACGCGGCATCGCCGGCCCGGGCTGCGGCTGACGCGGACCGGGCTGGTGCTGGAGTCGCTGATCCCGTCGGTTCTGGAGCAGAAGGTCACGACGGTCGAGGCATACCGGGCGTGGCGGCTGCTGGTGCGCAAGTTCGGGGAGCCGGCGCCGGGGCCTGCGCCGGGGCGGATGTACGTCATGCCGGAGCCGCGGACGTGGGCGCTGATCCCGTCGTGGGAGTGGCACCGGGCCGGGGTCGACAACAAGCGGGCGTCGACCATCCTGCGGGCGGTGCGGGTCGCCGCGCGGATGGAGGAGGCGACGCGGATGGAGCCGGCGGCGGCGCAGGCGCGGCTGGAGGTCGTGCCGGGGGTCGGGCCGTGGACGTCGGCGGAGACGGTGCAGCGCAGTCATGGGGCGCCGGATGCGGTGACCGTGGGGGATCTGCATCTGCCGGGGATCGTGGGGTGGGCGCTCGCGGGGGATCGGGGGGCCGACGATGCGGTGATGCTGGAGCTGCTGGCTCCGTATGCGGGGCAGCGGCATCGGGCGGCGCGGTTGATTTTGCTGAGCGGGAGGGTGCCGGGGCGGCGGGGGCCGCGGATGCCGGTGGGGGATATTGCGGGGTTGTGAGGGTTCCGGGTGGGTTTGCCGGCGGGGTGACGGTGAGCGGCGTTGCCCTGAGCGTCATGGCGTTGCGCGGCCCGGCGTGAGGGTGTGCCGGCGGGGTGGTGGTGACCGGTGTTGGCGAGGTGCCCGGCGTTGCGGTGACCGCCGGGGGTTGCGCGGCCGGCGTGAGTCGGGTTGCCGCCCGCGCCCGCCCTCCCTCGAACTGCCGACTTCCCTGTGGCGGGACGGGGGTGGTGCGGGTGCGGGTGGGGTGCCTGCGGCGGCCTGTGCGGGTTCGGTGGGGGTGCGGGTGGCGCGGTTCGCTCGGTGGGTGGGGCGGGGCCGCGCCGGGGGGTGTCCGTCCTCGGAACGGCGCGGAATCGGTGGGCCGTGAAGTGACCGGCGCGGACGCGCCAACCGCTGCGGGCGGACACCCCCCGACACGGCCCCTCCTCGCCATCGGCGACTGCGGCCCGGTGGCCCCCTCCGCTCCGCCCATACGCCCTTCCGGGCGTGGGCTACTGCGGCCCGGTGGCTCCTTCTGCCCATACGTTCTTCCGGGCGTGGGCGGCTGCGGCCCGGTGGTTCCGTACACGCGGGAGGGTGCCGTGCCGCGCATCCGCGCGGGCGGCGGCACCGGGTGGTGGTGCGGCGGTCGGACGTCTCCCGCCCGCGCGCCTCGCGCGGGACGGCGGGCGACGGCCGAATCCCGTTCAGTGGGCGCGCCTCGCGTGGGAGGGGGGCGACGGGCAGCTGGGCCCGCCACTCCGCGGGCAGTCGTGCCGCTGGAGCGATGGGGTCCCCCCCCCGGCTGAAGCGGGCCCCCGCACGCCGCGCCCACGCCCACCCCGCACAAGCCCGCCGCAGGCGCCCTCACCGTCCCTGGTAGCGCGCCGCCGTCGAGCGGGCCGTGTCCAGCTTGCCGTAGAGCTTTCGGCCCGGGCATTCCGTGAGGAAGCCGTCGCGGTGGCCGGAGATGACGTTGAGGCGGACCTCTCTGCCCCTCGGGTGGAGGTTGCTGCCGCCGGACTTCAGGTAGGTCTTGCCGCGCGGATTCATGCCGTACAGCCCGAGCTTCCACGCGGTGAGCTGCGAGATGGCCCGCACCGCGGAGGACGGCGGCTTCGACGAGCCGTAGGAGCCCAGGACGGCGATGCCCATGCTGTGGGAGTTGAAGCCGAGGGTGTGGGCGCCCAGGACCGGTCTCGCCACGCCCCCTGCGCGTCCCTCGAAGATCTTCCCGCACTTGTCGATGAGGAAGTTGTAGCCGACGTCCCGCCAGCCCATGCTCTTGACGTGGTAGCGGTAGATGCTGCGGATGAGGGAAGGGGCCTGCCAGCAGCGGTAGTTGTTGCCGGAGGCGGTGTGGTGCACGAAGGCGGCCTTGACCTTCTTCGTGTAGACGAACTTCCGCTCGCGCAGCCGCTCGTCCGCGCCCCAGCCGCGCCGCGTGACGATGGCGGGGCGCGGGCCGATGTACGGCTTCACCCGCTGTCCTTCGGTCGGCCCCAGCAGGTCCCGTTCGGTCGACCGGAGCAGTTCCCGCTCGGTCTCCCGCCGGCTCAGGGCCGGGATCTCGGTGGCGCCGTGCGGTGCGAGGCCGGCGTTGGCGGCGGCGGCCGCGTCCGCCCCGGCGTCGAGTGCGCCACCGGCGCGCGAGCCGTCCGCGGGCGCGCCCGTCGGCGGGTCGCCCGCGCCGGGGTCGACGAGTTCGAGCCGCAGCCCCATGTCGCCCAGGCCGCGGGCGCCGTCGGCCTCGGCCCGCACCCGCGCCTCCACCGCGTCCGACTCCCCCACCCACAGCGGCGCCGTGGCCCCGCGCACCCGCCCGGAGGCGTACTCGGCGGTGCCCGGGTCGGGGGCATGGTCGGTGTTGTGCGTCTGGAGGTCCTGCCAGCCGGACCAGGTGCCGGTGCCGGCGGCACGGGTGCGGACCTGGACCCGGCCGTGCAGTTCGGCCCGCGGGTCGTCCCAGACGACGCCGACGAGCGAGAAGTGCCGTACGGCGCGGCGGGGCAGGCCCTGTTCGGCGGCGCCGGCGGTGCGGTCGCGGATGAGGGGTTGGAGGGGCAGCGACTGGGTGCTGCCGGGGACGTTGCGCCCGGCCGCCTGCGCGGTCGGCGCCGGTCTGGCGGTCGCTGCGGAGGCGGGCGGGATGAGCGGAAGCGCGAGAGCCGCCGCGCACGTGACACCGATCGAGGAAGCAAGGAATCCACGCATGCTCCTGATCCTGGACATACTTAGACTTATCTGTCCATCCGGAACTTGACGGACTGTCGGCTCGTCCGCCCCCGGATTCCCCCGAACCGGTGGCGCACCGAGTGCGGTCCGCCGCCCGCCGCGCCCCGCGCACCCCGCCGCCCGCGTACGCTTGCCCGGGTGAACGCCACCGACCGCACCCCCGCCGACCTGCTGGCTTCCGCATTCGCCGCGGACCCGGGACGCCCCCTGGTGACCTTCTACGACGACGCCACGGGCGAGCGCGTGGAATTGTCCGTGGCCACCTTCGCCAATTGGGTGGCCAAGACCGCCAACCTCCTCCAGGACGAACTCTCCGCCGAACCGGGTGACCGGGTCGCGCTGCTGCTGCCCGCGCACTGGCAGACGGCGGTGTGGCTGCTGGCGTGCTCGTCGGTCGGCGTGCTCGCGGACGTCGGCGGACAGCCGGCCGCGGCCGACCTCGTGGTGAGCGGCCCGGACACGCTGGAGGCGGCGCGGGCCTGCTCGGGTGCGCGGATCGCGCTCGCGCTGCGCCCGCTCGGGGGCCGCTTCCCGCAGCCGCCGGAGGGCTTCGCCGACTACGCGGTGGAGGTGCCGGGGCAGGGCGACCGCTTCGTGCCGTACGCGCCGGTCGATCCGGAGGAGCCCGCGCTGATCGTGGCGGGACGGGAGTTCAGCGGCGCGGAGGTCGTGGAACGGGCGCGGGCGGAGGCGACGGCGCTCGGGCTGACGGGGCCGGGTTCGCGCATCCTGTCCGGGCTGCCGTACGACACGTGGGAGGGCCTGAACGCCGGGCTGTACGCGCCGCTGGCCACCGGCGGCTCCGTCGTGCTGTGCCGGAACCTGGAGCGGCTGGGCGCGGACGCCCTCGACAAGCGGATCGAGAGCGAACGGGTCACGACGGTCGCCCGCTGACCCGACGCGCCGCGACGACGGCCCGCCGACCCCAGCCCCCACGACGACCCCACGCGCCACGACGACCGTCCGTGCCACGACGACCGCCCGCCGGCCCCGGCCCACCACCGCAGCGCCACATCCCCCGGCTCACCCGTCCAGCCCACCCCGACCCACCCCGCACCCCCCATCCGCGTCATCGTCGTAGCAGCACGCACCGCACGCCCGTACGCCGTGAGGGGTGGACCAGACGTGACCGACACCGCGGGCCCGCCCCCCGGGCGGCGGGCCACCGGAGGAGCACCGGGGGCGTCGGCGAGCGGGAGGGGGCTGACGCGGCTGCGCCGCAGGCGGTGGCTGTGGCGCGGCGGGCTCGGCGTCGCCGTGCTGCTCGCCGCCGCGGGCGGGGCCGGCTGGGTGGTCTACACGAAGCTGGACGGCAACATCACGGCGGACGAGGCGGCCGCGGCGGAGCTCGCCCGGTACGAGCAGGACCGGCCGACCGCGCTCGTGAAGGACGCGCGGAACATCCTGCTGATCGGGTCGGACTCGCGCTCCGGGGACGGCAACGCCCGCTACGGGCGGGACTCCGGGACGGCGCGGTCGGACACCGCGATCCTGCTGCACCTGGCGGCGGGCCGGCGCAGCGCGACCGCCGTCTCCCTGCCCCGCGACCTGATGGTGGACGTGCCGGGCTGTCTGCGCCGGGACGGATCGCGCACCGGGCCGGCGTTCGCGATGTTCGCCTACGCCTTCCAGGCGGGCGGGTCGGCCTGCACGATCCGTACCGTGGAGCGGCTGACGGGGATTCGCGTCGACCACCACGTGGTCGTCGACTTCCACGGCTTCAAGGAGATGGTGGACGCGGTGGACGGCGTCGAGGTCTGCCTCAGGAGGCCCGTCACCGACAAGGCCGCCCGGCTGCGGCTGCCCGCGGGCCGCGTGACGCTGAACGGGGAGCAGGCGCTCGGGTACGTCCGGGCCCGCAAGTCGCTCGGCGACGGCAGCGACACCGACCGGATGGAGCGGCAGCAGCGTTTCCTCGGGGCGCTCGTCAACAAGGTGCGGGGCAATGACGTCCTGCTCAATCCGGTGAAGCTGTATCCCGTCCTTGACGCGGCGACGTCGTCGCTGACGACCGACCCGCAGCCGGCAAATCTGCGTGGTTTGTACGCTCTTGTCCGAGGGCTGCGCGCCATCCCCGTCGAACGGGTGCAATTCCTTACCGTCCCGAGGGAGTCGTACGTCTACGACACCAACCGCGACCAGCTCGTGGAGCCCGCGGCGGAGCGGCTGTTCCAGCGGTTGCGCAGGGACGCGCCGCTGGCGGTGTCCCGGGAGGCCGCCCGGGACACCGCCGCGAAGGGCGACGACTCACCGGCCGACCCGCCGGTGTCCCCGGCGCCGACGTTCCGCGGGAACACGGCCGCCGAGGACGTGTGCGAGTGAAGCACGTACCAATCCGCGGACCCGCGTTTCAGAGAAATGCGCCGGATTGCCCGGTTGTAGGCGAGTGGAATGTGTCACCGGCGTCGCTCGACGCTGAGCTGGCCGGATAGTGTGAGCGATCCGGTGCACCCGGCCATGAGGTCTGTCCTTCGGTCGTGCACTGCATGTACGAGACCCGGGCGCCTTTGGGGGTAAGGCGCCGCGTGCCCCGACGGAGGATTCGGACAACCGTGGACGCGCAAGGCCGTGGGCGGGCGGAGCACATCGACCCCGCAGACCAGTGGGTACTCAATCCGACCACCGGCGAATACGAACTGCAACTGAGTACTCCCGCAGCGCAATCGCCAGTCCCCGGACCCCGCCGCACCGCCTCCGCCGCGCGCCGGGCCGCGACCGCCCCGCGCGGCCGTAAGGCGGCACCCGGACGCCCGGCGCCCGACACCCCGGACCGGGACGTGCCGCCGCCGCGCAGACGCCGGGGCGCGCCCGCCGAACCGCCCCCCGGACGGCGCGGGCGGCGGCCGGAGAAGAAGAAGGCGAAGAAGGCGCAGAAGGCGCTGCTGTGGACCGGCGGCGTGATGGCGTTCGTCGTGCTCGCCACGGCGGGCGCCGCCTACCTCTACATCGAGCACCTCAACGGCAACATCGCCTCCTCCCCGGACGACGGCGCGAGCACCGGCGGCTTCAGCAAGGACAAGGCGATCAACATCCTGCTGATCGGCACCGACAAGCGCACCGGCAAGGGCAACGAGTCCTACGGCGACTCGGGCAGCGCCGGGCACGCCGACACCACGATCCTGCTGCACGTCTCCAAGGACCGCTCGAACGCGACCGCGCTGAGCATCCCGCGCGACCTGATCGTGGACATCCCGGACTGCCCGACGACGCAGGAGGACGGCAGCCAGAAGGTCATCGCCGGCTCGCAGGGCGTCCGCTTCAACACCAGTCTCGGCCAGGACGGCCGTACGCCGAGCTGCACCATGCGTACCGTGACGGAGCTGACCGGCATCAAGCCGGACAACTTCATGGTCGCCGACTTCAACGCGGTCAAGACGCTGACGACGGCGGTGGGCGGTGTCGAGGTGTGCCTGGCGAAGGACATCAACGACAAGGACTCCAAGCTCAACCTGAAGAAGGGCAAGCACGTCGTCGAGGGCGAGACGGCGCTGGCCTTCGTCCGCACCCGGCACTCGGTGGGCACCGGCGGCGACCTGAGCCGCATCAACCTCCAGCAGCAGTTCCTCAGCGCGCTGATGCGCAAGCTGAAGTCGAACGACACGCTCACCAGCCCGTCGAAGATGGTGAAGCTGGCGGAGGCGGGCACCGAGGCGCTGACCGTCGACTCCCAGCTGGACAGCATCGGCAAGCTGAAGGATCTCGGTCTTGAGCTGGGCAAGCTCAACGTCAAGAACCTGGCGTTCGTGACCGTGCCGGTGGTGGACAACCCGGCCGAGACGGTCAAGGCGACGGTCGTGCCCGACCCGCAGAAGGCGCCGCAGGTCTTCCGTTCGATCCAGCAGGACGTCTCCTTCACCGCCGTGAAGCAGAAGAAAAAGAAGGAGGCGGCGGCGGTGGCCGCCCGGCTCAAGGGCGAGAAGGCCGACCCGTCCGAGGTGCGGGTGCGCATCCTCAACGGCGGCGCCGAGGCGGGCAGCGCGCAGAGCACCCTCGCCTGGCTGCAGACCGAGCAGGGCGTGACGAAGTCCGAGAACTCCGGCAACGCTCCGGAGGAACTGAGCAGGACGACGATCGAGTACGCGCCCGAGCAGGCCGCCGAGGCGCGGCGGCTCGCCGACATCATGGGCCTGTCCGGGTCCGCGATGAAGGAGGGCGAGAGCGTGACCAACTCCCAGGGAATGCCCGCGATCACGCTGACCCTGGGCAAGGACTTCAAGGGCGCGGGCATCCCGCTCACCGGTCCGGCAAAGGCGCCGGACGTGGCGAAGTCCACGGCCGACAAGGTCAAGTGCGCCGAATAGGGACCGGCGGGGAGACCGGTCGCGGCGCGCCGCGGGGCTGAAGCGGAGCCGGGGGACCGGCCGGTGATTTCGGGGGGTAACCCAACGGGTCCGTCGTGCGTCTGACTTGACGCGGGGCGGACCCGTGTCAGGGCAGGGCGGGGAAGGGCAGGCACGTGGCGCGTAGCAGTGTGCGGGGGGAGGCGCCCGCGACCGGGGACACGACATCCCCGGAACCCCGGGAGCGGCAGGGGGAACCGTCCGGCGAAGGCCCCGGCGGCGGGCGGTGGGCCGGGTCCCGGCGCCGCAGACGGCGTGCCCTGCGCTGGTCGGCGACGGTACTGGCGGTGGTGACACTGGGCACCGCGGGTGCCGGGTATCTCTACTACCAGCACCTCAACGCCAACATCCGCAAGGACGAGCTGAACCTCGGCGACAGCAAGGTCGCCGAGCCCACGCCGAACGCCGCGGGCCAGACCCCGCTGAACATCCTGCTCATCGGCTCCGACGCCCGGGACACCGAGGAGAACCAGGAACTCGGCGGGGCCAGGGAGACGTTCGGCTCCACGCCCCGCGCCGACGTGCAGATGCTGCTGCACCTGTCCGCGGACCGCACCAACATGTCGGTCATCAGCATGCCCCGCGACACGCTGGTGCAGATCCCGAAGTGCACCGACCCGGACGACGGCAAGGTGTACCCGGCGAGCAACGGGCGCACGCTGACCAACCAGAGCCTCGGCAACGGCGGTCCCGGCTGCACGGTGGCCACCTGGCAGGAGCTGACCGGCATCCACATCGACCACTTCGTCATGGTCGACTTCGCGGGTGTGGTGTCGATGGCGGACGCGATCGGCGGTGTCCCGGTGTGCGTCGACGCCAACATCCACTCCCGCGACAGCCAGGGCCACGGCTCCGGCCTGAAGCTGAAGAAGGGCACCACGTACATCAAGGGCGAGCAGGCCCTCCAATGGCTGCGCACCCGCTACGGCTTCGAGGACGGCAGCGACCTCGCCCGCGCCAAGGCGCAGCACCTGTACATGAACGCGATGGTCCGGGAGCTGCGCGAGAACGCCACCCTCAGCAGCCCCAACAAGCTGCGCAGGCTGGCCGAGAAGGCCACCGAGGCCCTCACGGTCGACCCGGGCCTGGACACCGTCAAGAAGCTCTACGACCTCAGCAACGAGCTGCGGAAGGTGGAGCCGGAGCGCATCACCATGGCCACGATGCCGAACCGGTACGTGGGCGCGCGCGTGGAGCCCACCGAGGACGCCGAGCGGCTGTTCCGGCTGGTGCGCGACGACATCGCCCTGGACGGCAAGGACAAGAAGAAAACCTCCAAGAAGCGCTCGGACGATCCCGCGGCGCCCGACGCCGAGATCGCGGTCCAGGTGCGCAACGGCACCCGGACCGGCACCCTGGCCCCGGCGCGCGGACGCGCCGGAACGGTGGCGGGGCTGCTCGTGGAGAAGGGCCTCACCGGGGCGGTCGCCGACCAGAGCGTGACGCCGGCCGAGAAGCGCACGGTGGTGCGCTATCCGAGCGCGGACCTGGAGGGCGACGCCGAGCGGGTCGCCGAGTCGCTCGGGATTCCGCTCAGCTCGGTGAAGCGGTCGACGGAGGTGACCGGCGTGACGCTCGTCGTGGGAGCGGACTGGCGGGAGGGCACGGCGTACGAGCCCCCCGCGGAGAGCGACGAGACGCCCGAATCGGCCGAGGTCCTCAACGGCGCGGACGACAAGGCGTGCATGCGCGTGGACCCGGCGTTCACCTGGTGACGCGCGGGCCCGTCCGGTGCGCGCGGCGGCTCACCCGCGGCCGGGCCGCCCGGCTCACTGGAGCCGAGCCCCCGGGCCGCCCCGCTCACGTCGAGGTGAGCACCGCCGGGCGCCGGGACGCGATGACCTTCTTCGCCAGGGATGTGGGGCTGGTGAGGAAGCCCCAGCCCCACGACATGTGCATGGTGGCGAGCGCCACGGGGATCTGGAGCCGGGCCTTCAGCGGCAGTCCCCGGCCCGCGGGGACGGACCCGGCGACGATCGCCGCCAGGTAGCCGCCGGGCACCACGAACGCCCACGGGGTGACCAGGGCACCGGCCACCAGTCCCGCCGCTATGGCGCACACCGCCGTCGGCGGGGCGAGGTAGCGCAGGTTGATGGAGCCGGCGTGGTAGCGGGCCACGACGTGCCGCCACCGGCCGTAGTCCTTGTACTGCTTGGCGAGGGCCCGCACGCTCGGCCGGGGCCGGTACGACACCTTCAGCTCGGGCGAGAACCAGATCAGCCCGCCCGCCTCACGGATGCGGAAGTTCAGCTCCCAGTCCTGGGCGCGGATGAACTCCTCGTTGTAGCCGCCCTGCTGCTCCAGCGCCTCGCGCCGGAACACCCCGAGGTACACCGTCTCGGCGGGGCCGGCCTCGCCGCCCGTGTGGAACGCGGCGTTGCCCACGCCGATCCTCGACGTCATCGCGGCGGCGACGGCGCGCTCCCAGTCGTTCTCGCCCTCGGCGTGCATGATGCCGCCGACGTTCTGCGCGCCGGTCTCCGCCAGCAGCCGTACAGCGGTGGCGATGTAGTCCGGCGAGAGCATGCCGTGCCCGTCGACGCGGACGACGACGGGATGGCGGGAGGCCTTGATCGCGGCGTTCAGCGCGGCGGGCGTGCGGCCCGTCGGGTTGGGGACCGTGTGCACGCGCGGGTCCTCCCGGACGAGTTCGGCGGCGATCTCGTCCGTGCGGTCCGTGGACGGACCGAGGGCGATCACGACCTCCATCTCGCCGGCGTACTGCTGCGCGAGGATCGCTTGGACGGCCCCGCGCAGATGCCGCTCCTCGTTGAGGACGGGCATGATCACGGAAACGGCGGGCGGCCACATGTCGGGATTGGCGTTCATCGGTGCTCACGTTACCGCGAACGGGGGACACGGTTGCGCGCCGCCGGGGGCGCCGCCCCGGGCACCCGATCGTATCGGCCTACGGTGACACGGATCCCACGTACGGCCCCAGCGGAGGTGTCCCCGATGCCCAGCACGCCGCCTCGGTCCCCCTCCCCCAGGTCCTCGGCCGCCTCCGGGAAGACGCCGGGGCCGCAGGGCCGGCCGCGCCCGTCGTCCGGCGACCGGCAGACGCCCGTACGGCCGAAACGGCCGCGCTGGGCCGCGCGGGCGGTGACCACCCTGTCGGTGGTGATTCTCGCCTCGGCCGGGATCGGGCACGCGGTGGTCACCACCCTGGACGCGGACATCGCCCGCGTCGATCCCTTCAAGGACATGAAGAACCGGCCGCGGGCGGGCGACGGCATGAACCTGCTGCTGGTCGGCACGGACGGCCGCGACCGGATCTCGCCCGAGGAGCGGCACAGGTACCAACTGGGCGGCGCGCCCTGCCACTGCACCGACACGATGATGATCGTGCACATCTCGCAGGACCGGCGGCGGGCCAGCGTGGTGAGCCTGCCGCGCGACTCGTACGCGATGACGCCCCCGCACACCGACCGCACGACCCGCCAGAAGCACCGCGGCCACCCGGTCAAGCTGAACGCCGCGTACGCCGAGGGCGGGCCGCAGCTGACCGTGCGGACCGTGGAGAGCATGACCCGCGTGAAGATCGACCACTATCTGGAGGTCGACTTCACCAGCTTCATGAAGACGGTCGACGTGCTCGGCGGCGTCCGGATGTGCACCCCGAAACCGCTCAAGGACAGTTACACCGGCCTCGACCTGCCGGCCGGCACGCACCGTCTGACGGGCGGTCAGGCCCTGCAGTACGTGCGCGCCCGGCACGTCGACGGGGCCTCCGACCTGGGCCGGATGCGGCGCCAGCAGCAGTTCCTCGCCGCGCTGATCGACCGGGTGACGTCCTCCGGGATCCTGCTGAACCCGGTGAAGTTCCGGGACGTGACGCGGGCGGTGCTCGGCTCGGTGCGCGCCGACAAGGGCTTCGGCACCAAGGAGCTGCTGGACCTGGGCCGGGCGATGCGGAACTTCTCCCCCTCGTCCTCCGAGTTCACGACGGTGCCGATCGGGAACATGGGCTACGCCGTCGAGGGCGTCGGCTCGACCCTGAAGTGGGACACCGTGAAGGCCGAGCGCCTGTTCAGGGCGCTGCGCGACGACAAGCCGCTGGCCGTGCACCGGCCGCGCGGCCGGGCGTCCCGCGTCGAGGTCCCCCCGCAGCAGATCCGGGTCCAGGTGGAGAACGGCACGGGACGCACGGGCCTCGGCCGGCGCGTCGACACGGCGCTGGCGGCGACCGGTTTCCGCACGACCCGGATGCCGTCCAACGCCGTGGAGCGCACGGTACGGCGGACCGTCGTCGCCTACGACCCGCGCTGGGACCGCTCGGCGAGGTCCCTCGCGGCGGCGCTGCCGGGCAGCGAGCTGCGCGCGGTGAAGGGCCTCGGGGCGACGCTGAGGGTGATCGTCGGCGCGGACTTCCGGCAGGTCCGCACGGTCCGGGCGGAGGAACCGCCGCGGCAGGACGCGGCGGTGGTGCGGGGCGACGAGGTGGTGTGCCCGTCGTAGGAGCGGTACCGGGGCACGTGCGGGATCCGTCCCCGATGGCGCGGGGCGGTCGGCGGGCGTAGGACGGAAGCACACGGGTTCGAGCCCGTCGTCCCGCCGATCCCAGGAGGAAGCCATGCAGCCCACCACCACGCCCGCGATGAGCCAGGAGACGCAGGACTGCGTCGAGGCGTGCATGTCGTGCCACGCCGTGTGCGAGGAGACCATGAGCTCCTGCATGCAGAAGGGCGGCCAGGCCCAGATGCAGATCATGCGCGCCCTGATCGACTGCACCGAGATGACGCGCTGTTGCGCCGACATGATGATGCGCCGCTCCCCGCTGGCGGCCGAGATGTGCGCGCTGTGCGCCAGGGCCTGCGACATGTGCGCCGAGGCGTGCAGGGCGATGCCGGACGACCCGCAGATGGCGCGCTGCGCCGAGGCGTGCCGCCGCTGCGCCGACATGTGCCGGACGATGGCCGGCGCCACGATGTGACCTCGCGCGGGGAACCCCGGGGGCGCCCGCGGGTGCCCCCGGGCGGTGCGCTCAGGCGAACAGCGGGGCCAGCGCCCGCTCCAGGTCGGCCGCCTCCCGGAAGTGCACGGTCCGCATGCCCAGGGCCCCGGCCGCGTCGACGTATTCGGCGGTGTCGTCGACGTAGAGGCAGCGCTCGGGGCGTACGCCGACCAGGGACGCGGCGAGCCGCAGGATGCGCGGGTCCGGCTTGGCGAGGCCGACGCGGGCGCTGCTCACCACGTGGTCCGCGAGGTCGGCCAGGCCCAGTACGGCGAGGTCGTCCTCCAGGCGCAGGGTGGCGTTGCTCACCAGGACCAGCGGGACGCGGGTGCGGGCCCGGCGCAGCAGCGCCACGACCGGCTCGTCGGCCGCGAACGGCGACTCCAGCAGGGCCGTGCCGAGGTCCCACGCGGTCGGCTCGGACACCAGCCCGGCCAGGCCGGCGGCGATCGACCGCACCCACTCCTGGGCGTCGATCCGGCCCAGCAGCAGCGGCAGGTCGGTCTCCGGGGCGAACGCCACCTTCATCGTGGTGCCCTCGGCCAGGCCGGCGGCGCGCTCCAGCGCGTACACCCCGGCCGGGTCGTAGTGGCGGATCACGTTGTCGACGTCGCAGAGCACCGCGCCGAACGGTGGCCCGGCGGGGCGGTCAGTCACTGGAGACCGTGACCTTCTCGTCGTTCTTCAGCTGGCTGACCAGCGTCCTGACCTTGTCCATGTCCCACTGGAGGTTGCCGTTCCCGGCGCTGCCCGAGATCGGCATGTTCATCGACGTGCCCTCGCCGCCGCTGACGCCCTTCATCGCCCAGAACATGGACGCCAGGTCCCACAGGCCCATGTCCTTGTCCACGACGAGGGAGTCCAGGCCCGCGCCCATCGTCGGGTACAGCCGGAAGGGGTTGAGGACGGTGCCCGGCGTGGCCACCTGGTTGGCGAGCGCGGACAGGAACTTCTGCTGGTTCTTGGTGCGGTCCAGGTCGGAGCCGGCCAGCGCGTACCGGGTGCGGACGAAGGCGAGGGCCTCCTCGCCGTTCAGGGTCTGCCGGCCCTTCTTCAGGTCCGCGCCGGACTTGGTGTCCTTGATGTCCTGCGGGATGTCCATCTCCACGCCGCCGACCGCGTCGACGATTTTCGCGAAGCCGCCGAAGCCGATCTCGACGTAGTGGTCGATGTGCAGGCCGGTGTTGAACTCGACGGTGCGCACCAGCAGGGTCGGGCCGTCGATCGAGTAGGCCGCGTTCAGCTTGTTGGCGCCCATCGCGGGGCGGGGCTTGCCGGACTGCGAGCCCTTGAACTCCGGGATCATGACGTTGGAGTCGCGGGGCAGGGAGATCAGCGTCGGGCCGTTGCTGCCGGTGTGCAGGATCATCATCGAGTCCGTGCGCTTGCCCGCGGCGGACCCGGTGTGCAGCTTCTTCTTCTCCTCGTCGGACATGCCCTCGCGGCTGTCCGAGCCGACGATCAGGTAGTTGGTGCCCTCGCCGGCCTCGGGCCGGTCGATGACGGTGGCGAGGTCGACCTCGCGGTTGAGCTTGGAGTCGGCCCAGAAGTACGTGCCGACCGTGGTGACCAGCAGCACCGCCGTCACGGTGATCGCGGTCACCTTGATACGGCGCCGCCAGTCCGGTGGCCGGTGGTACGCGCCCGGGCCCACGTCACCGCCGCCGCGTCTGCCGCCGCCCCCGTACACCCGGCCGGTGTTGTAGCCGCTGTCGTAGCCGGGCTGCTCCCCGTGGCCGTCGACGTACGAGGGCTGCTGCGGCACGCCGCCCGCGTACGGCGGCGGGGCGGGCCGTGCCGCCTGTCCGCGGCGGACCTGCCGCATCACACGCGCGCCTTCCGGCTGCGCACCGGCGCTGCCGCGTCCGTAGCCGTTGTCGTCGGACCGTCCCTGGGGCCAATCGTTCATGGGCTCAGTGTGCAGGGCCCGGCTGTGTGCCTTACAAGGTTCGGCGGAAAATAGGGGCACTGCTGTTGCGAAGCTGACACAAATTCCCCGGATGTCAGTTCGGCATATGGTGGAGGCCATGACAGACCAGGTCTCAGCTGCGGATCCGGAGACCCCGGACATTCCGGGCAAGCCGACGTCGGCGTCCCGCACCACCCTCAGTCACATCATGACCCACAACGACACCAACCTGCTGGGTACCGTGCACGGCGGCGTGATCATGAAGCTGGTCGACGACGCGGCGGGAGCGGTGGCCGGGCGGCACTCCGGCGGTCCCGCCGTCACCGCCTCGATGGACGAGATGGCGTTCCTCGAACCGGTCCGCGTCGGCGACCTCGTCCATGTGAAGGCGCAGGTCAACTGGACCGGCCGGACCTCCATGGAGGTGGGCGTGCGGGTGCTGGCCGAGCGCTGGAACGAGTCGGCGCCGCCCACCCAGGTCGGCTCCGCGTACCTGGTCTTCGCCGCGGTGGACGCCGACGGCAAGCCGCGCCGCGTCCCGCCCGTACTGCCCGAGACCGAACAGGACAAGCGCCGCTACCAGGAGGCCCAGATCCGCCGCACCCACCGCCTGGCCCGCCGCCGGGCGATCATGGAACTGCGGGAGAAGCGGGCGGCGGAGGGCTTCGAGGACTGAGCCCTCCCGGACACGGAGACGGCCCTCCCGGACACGGAAAACGGCCCCCGGCGTCGCGCCGGGGGCCGCGGTGGTCCCGTCCGTCACGGCAGGTTGCGAGCCATGACGATGCGCTGGACCTGGTTCGTGCCTTCGTAGATCTGCGTGATCTTGGCATCGCGCATCATGCGCTCCACCGGGTAGTCCCGGGTGTAGCCGTAGCCGCCGAGGAGCTGGACGGCGTCCGTGGTGACCTCCATGGCGACGTCGGAGGCGAAGCACTTGGCGGCGGCGCCCTGGAAGGTGAGGTCGCTGTCGCCGCGCTGGGACTTCGCGGCGGCGGCGTAGGTCAGCTGGCGGGCGGCCTCGATCTTCATGGCCATGTCGGCGAGCATGAACTGGATGCCCTGGAAGTCGGCGACCGGCTTGCCGAACTGCCTGCGCTCCTGGACGTAGCCCCTGGCGTAGTCGAGGGCGCCCTGGGCGATGCCGAGGGCCTGGGCGGCGATGGTGATGCGGGTGTGGTCCAGGGTCTTCATCGCCGTGGCGAAGCCGGTCCCCTCCTCGCCGATCATGCGGTCGGCGGGGACGCGGACGGTGTCGAGGTAGACCTCGCGGGTCGGGGACCCCTTGATGCCGAGCTTCTTCTCCGGGGCGCCGAAGGAGACGCCCGGGTCCGACTTCTCCACGACGAACGCCGAGATGCCCTTGGAGCGCTTGGCCGGGTCGGTGACGGCCATCACCGTGTAGAACTCGGAGACGCCCGCGTTCGTGATCCAGCGCTTGACGCCGTTGAGGACCCAGTGGTCGCCGTCGCGGACGGCCTTCGTCTTCATGCCGGCCGCGTCCGAACCCGCGTCCGGCTCGGACAGGCAGTACGAGAACATGCCCTCGCCCTTGGCGAGCCGCGTCATGTACCGCTTCTTCAGGTCCTCGGAGCCGGACAGGATCACCGGCAGCGAGCCCAGCTTGTTCACGGCCGGGATCAGGGAGGAGCTCGCGCAGACGCGGGCCACCTCCTCGATCACGATGACCGTGGCCAGCGCGTCGGCGCCCGCGCCGCCGTACTCCTCGGGCACGTGCACGGCGTGCAGGTCGTTGGCGACGAGGGCGTCGAGCGCCTCCTGCGGGAAGCGGGCCTGCTCGTCGACCTCGGCGGCGTGCGGCGCGATCTTCGCCTCGGCCAGCGAGCGGACAGCGTCACGGAGCATGTCGTGCTCCTCGGACGGGCGGTACAGGTCGAAGTCAGCCGATCCGGCCAAGGTCTCTCACGCTCCAAAACGCTGCGGTGCCTGTGCTAACTACCGTTAAGTAACTCAAATTTTATGGTGCTGCTCACTCCAGGGATACGTGAGCTTGGCGACAGCGGGAACCACCGGGAGCGAAGTGGTGCGGTGAGGGCTCACCCGGGCCCCGACTATGCTCGTGCAGCGCATCGCAAGCCCCGCCTCCGCCGTACCCCTGGAGCACCCATGGCCCTGAAGATCACCGTGATCGGCACCGGTTACCTCGGCGCCACGCACGCGGCGGCCATGGCCGAACTCGGTTTCGAGGTGCTGGGACTCGACGTCGTGCCCGAGAAGATCGAGATGCTCCAGCGCGGCCAGGTCCCGATGTACGAGCCCGGCCTCGAGGACCTGCTGCGCCGGCACGTCGCCGGGATCGGCGGGTCCACCGGGCGGCTGCGGTTCACCACCGAGTGGGCCGAGGTGGCCGCGTTCGGCGATGTGCACTTCGTCTGCGTGAACACCCCGCAGAAGCACGGCGAGTACGCCTGCGACATGTCGTACGTGGACGCGGCGATCGCCTCGCTCGCCCCGCATCTGACCGGCCCCGCCCTCGTCGTCGGCAAGTCGACCGTGCCCGTCGGGTCCGCCGACCGCCTCGCCGCCTACCTGGCCGCGCACGCGCCCGCCGGGGCCGATGCCGAGCTGGCCTGGAACCCGGAGTTCCTGCGCGAGGGCTTCGCCGTCCAGGACACGCTGCACCCCGACCGGATCGTGGTCGGCGTGCGCAGCGAGCGCGCGGAGAAGCTGCTGCGCGAGGTGTACGCCACACCGGTCGCCGGGGGCTCGCCGTTCGTGGTGACGGACTTCCCGACCGCGGAGCTGGTGAAGACCGCCGCGAACTCCTTCCTCGCCACGAAGATCTCCTTCATCAACGCCATGGCCGAGGTGTGCGAGGCCGCGGGCGGCGACGTCGCCAGGCTGGCCGAGGCCATCGGGTACGACGACCGGATCGGCAGCAAGTTCCTGCGGGCCGGCATCGGCTTCGGCGGCGGGTGCCTGCCGAAGGACATCCGGGCGTTCATGGCGCGCGCCGGTGAGCTGGGCGCCGACCAGGCGCTGACGTTCCTGCGCGAGATCGACTCCATCAACATGCGCCAGCGCGGGCAGATGGTGGAGCTGGCCCGGCAGGCACTGGGCGGCGGGCCGTTCCTCGGCAAGCGGGTGGCGGTGCTCGGCGCGACCTTCAAGCCCGACTCGGACGACGTGCGGGACTCGCCCGCGCTGAACGTCGCCGGGCAGATCCACCTCCAGGGCGGCCAGGTCACGGTGTACGACCCGAAGGGCATGGACAACGCCCGCCGGATCTTCCCCACGCTCGGCTACGCGGACACCGCCCGGGACGCGGTGCGCGGCGCGGACGTGGTGCTGCACCTGACGGAGTGGCGGGAGTTCCGCGAGCTGGACCCGGAGCAGCTCGGCGAGGTCGCCGCGGCCCGGATCGTCCTCGACGGGCGCAACGCGCTGGACGCGCAGCGGTGGCGGAAGGCCGGCTGGACGTACCGGGCGATGGGGCGGCCCACCGCCTGACCGCCCGTACGACGCCGGCGACGCCGGTTCGGCCGAGGCTCAGTCGGCCGAACCGGCGTCTGCGTGCATTCTGCCGCACCCCCGCCGGCCGTGAGCGCCGCGGCGCTCAGGTCCCCTTGGCGCGGTACCGGCGCATCTTGGCGCGCGCCCCGCACACCTGCATCGAGCACCAGCGGCCCCGGCCGGCGGGGCTGCGGTCGTAGTACGCCCAGAGGCAGTCGGCGGCCTCGCAGGCCTTGAGCCGGGTCCAGGTGCCGGCGACGAGTGCCTCCGCGACGGCCCCGGCCACGCGGGAGAGCAGGGACCGGCCGTCGGCGGGGGCCAGGGCGGCCGAGCCGTCGTGCTCGTCGACCGTCACGTGCAGGGGGGCCCGGGCGAGGAGGTCGCCGAGCGGGGTGACCTCGCGGTGCGCGGGGTGGCCGGCGTGGGCGAGCAGGGCGGCGCGCAGCGACTCGCGCAGTTCGCGGGCCGCGGGCAGGTCCTTCTCGGTGAGCCCGAAGGCCGCGCGGCCCTCCGGCGTGCCGAGCCGGTCGGTGCCCCGCTCCACGTCCAGCGTGTTGACCAGGGACTCGATCAGCGCCAGTCCGCCGGGGGCCGGGGGTTTCTCACTCACGCTTGCGACGTTACCCCTCATGGGGAAGCATGCAGTAACCGTTACTGGTTACCCGGCTCTTCGGGTAACCGCACGCTTCAAGGAGGAAGTCATGGCTGTCGCCGAACTGGGCGTTGTCGTCCTGGACTGCCCCGACCCCCACGCGCTGGCCGGGTTCTACGCCGGTGTGCTGGGCGGCACCGTGGAGGGCGAGGACGACTGGGTCGACCTGAAGCTGCCGGACGGGAAGGCGCTGGCGTTCCAGGCCGCGCCCGGGTTCGTCCCGCCGAAGTGGCCGGCGCCCGACCACTCGCAGCAGTTCCACCTGGACCTGGACGTGAAGGATCTGGACGCGGCGGAGAAGGCCGTGCTGGAGCTGGGCGCGAAGCCGCTGGACACGGAGGACCGGGAGCGGACCTTCCGGGTGTACGCGGACCCGGCCGGGCACCCGTTCTGCCTCTGCGCCTGCTGAACCGGGGGCCCTCGTGGCCGTGGCCCGTATCCGGGCCGGCCCTGTCACCCGTCGGGCCCGGGCGGGCCGTCACCCGTCCGGCCCGGGGGGCCGTCACCCGTCGGGCCGGGGCGGGCCGTCAGCCGTCGAGTTCGGTGATCGTTGCCGTCGACGGCTGCCGGCGTTCCTGCGCGGCACGGGCCGTGAAGTCCGCCGCGCACAGGACCCGCTGGACGTTTTCCCAGGTCAGCAGCGCGATGTCGGCCTCGCTCCAGCCGCGGTGCAGCAGCTCGGCGATCAGCCGCGGGTAGCAGGAGGCGTCGCCGAGTTCCTGCGGATGGGCGGTTCCGGTGTCGTACGTGCCGGACAGGCCGACGCTCTGCGGGCCCGCGACCGCGCGTACGTGGTCGAGGTGGTCGGCGACGTCCCGCACGGTCGGGCCGGTCTGCTCGGCGGTCAGCGGCACCATGCACAGGCCCCCGGCCGCGCCGAGCTCGGCGAGCAGGCCGTCGGGCAGGTTGGCCGGGTGGGGGCGCAGCGCGCGGGCCGCGGACCGGGTGCACAGCGCGGGCGCCTTGGAGACGGCGAAGGTGGCGCGGGCGGTCTCCTCGCAGGCACCGGAGAGGTCGGTGATCACCCCGAGCCGGTTCATCTCGCGGACGACCTCCTGGCCGAACCGGGTGAGCCCTGCCTCGCCCGCCCAGGAGACCCCGCTGAGCGTGAGGACGCGCAGGCCGAGGACGTGCAGGGCGCGCAGCACGGCGAGGGAGTCGCCGAGGGCGGCGGCCCCGGCGGGGCCGAGCAGCACGGCGGCGCGTCCGCAGTGCCGGGCGTCGGTGACCTCCCCGGCGCTGTGGGCGAGGCGCAGGCCCTCGGGGTAGGCGCGGGTCACGGACTTCACCAGGTCGAGCTGTTCGACGGTGTCCGCGACGGCGCCGTCGCCGCGGCGGCCGTCGGGCAGGTGCAGCGACCAGAACAGGGCACCGACGTGGCCGCGCCGCAGCCGGGGGATGTCGGTGTCGACGCTGCTCTCGCCGAGTTCCAGGTCGTACCAGTGCAGGTGGCGCAGCGTCCACGCCAGTCCGCTGTAGCCGTCGGCGACGGGGTGGGCGGCGAGGAGGGCACGGGCGCGCCGCAGGGGGGCCTCGTCGTCCTGGCCGGGGTCCGCAGCGGGGGACTCGGACGGGTACGGCTCGGCGGGGAAGGGCTCCGTGAGCTCACCGACCTCACCGAGCTCGCCGATCTCGCCGGCGGTGTGCAGGTCGTCCTGGAGATCTGCCATGGCGGGCTCCGTACGTCGTGAACGGGGTACCGTCACCGTCGCACGGAGCCGGGGACGCTTCCTGGTGGGTGCGCCGTCCGGGCGTCCCCCGGTCCGGCGAACCCGGCCGCGCCGGTCCCTCCGGCGCTCAGCCGTCCAGGTCCTTCGGCGTCGCGTTGGACGGGCCGCGCGTGACCTGGAGGTCGCGGGCCACGTCTTCGGCGGCGCCCAGCACCCGTACCGCGTTCTGCCAGGTCAGCTTGGCCAGGTCGGTGTCGGACCAGCCCCGGTCGAGCAGTTCGGCGACGAGGTGGGGGTAGCCGGAGACGTCGTCCAGGCCGTCCGGGGTGAACGCCGTGCCGTCGTAGTCGCCGCCGATGCCGAGGTGGTCGACGCCGGCGACCTCGCGCATGTGGTCCAGGTGGTCGGCGACCGTGGCCGCGGTGGCGACCGGGCGCGGGTGGCGCTCCTCGAAGGCGCGGTGCACCCTCATCGCCTCGGCGGTGGTGTCGAGGGGGTGGAAGCCGTGCGCGCGCATGTTCTCGTCCGCGGCGGCCGTCCAGTCGACCGCCGCCTGGAGCACGAACTTCGGCACGAACGTCACCATGGCGACGCCGCCGTTGGCGGGCAGCCGCTCCAGCACGTCGTCCGGGATGTTGCGCGGATGGTCGCAGACGGCGCGCGCGGAGGAGTGCGAGAAGATCACCGGCGCGGACGTGGTGTCCAGCGCGTCCCGCATCGTCGTCGCCGCCACGTGCGAGAGGTCGACGAGCATGCCGACGCGGTTCATCTCCCGCACGACCTCGCGGCCGAACGCCGACAGGCCGCCGACGCGGGGCTCGTCCGTCGCCGAGTCCGCCCACGGCACGTTGTCGTTGTGGGTGAGGGTCAGGTAGCGCACGCCGAGCGCGTACAGCGCGCGCAGCGTGGCGAGGGAGCAGGCGATGGAGTGGCCGCCCTCGGCGCCCATGAGGGAGGCGATGCGGCCCTCGGCGCGGGCCGCCTCCATGTCGGCGGCCGTCAGCGCCGGGGCCAGGTCGTCCGGGTGGCGCGCCAGCAGCTGCCGTACGCAGTCGATCTGCTCCAGGGTGGCCGGCACCGGGTCGGGCAGGTCGGAGCGGACGTACACGGACCAGTACTGGGCGCCGACGCCGCCCGCGCGCAGCCGCGGCAGGTCGGTGTGCAGGTGGGCGCGCTGGTCGGTGGCGATGTCGCGGGCGTCGAGGTCGTAGCGGACCTGCTCGCGCAGCGCCCAGGGCAGGTCGTTGTGGCCGTCGGCCACCGGGAACTCGCGCAGGAGTTCCCGGGCCCGGTCCAGGGCGGCCATCCGGGTCACTTCCCGAAGCCGAAACCGGCCGCGGAGCCGCCGGCCTTGGAGCGCAGCCGCTTGCCCTTCTCGGTGGCCTGGTCGTTCAGGTCCTGCTGGAACTCGCGCATCCTCTGCAGCAGCTCCTCGTCGTGCGCGGCGAGGATGCGGGCCGCGAGCAGACCGGCGTTGCGGGCACCGCCGACGGAGACCGTGGCCACCGGCACACCGGCCGGCATCTGCACGATGGACAGCAGGGAGTCCATGCCGTCCAGGTACTTCAGGGGCACGGGCACGCCGATGACGGGCAGCGGCGTCACGGAGGCGAGCATGCCGGGCAGATGGGCGGCGCCGCCCGCACCCGCGATGATCGCCTTCAGGCCGCGGCCGGCGGCCTGCTCGCCGTACGCGACCATCTCGCGGGGCATGCGGTGCGCGGAGACGACGTCCACCTCGTACGCGATCTCGAACTCGTCCAGGGCCTTGGCGGCGGCCTCCATGACCGGCCAGTCGGAGTCCGACCCCATGACGATGCCAACGACAGGGCTCATTCGGTGATCGTGCCTCTCAGGTAGCCGGCAGCGTGACGGGCGCGCTCCAGCACGTCGTCCAGGTCGTCGCCGTAGGTGTTGACGTGGCCCACCTTGCGGCCCGGCTTCACGTCCTTGCCGTACATGTGGATCTTCAGCTGGGGGTCGCGGGCCATGCAGTGCAGGTACGCCGAGTACATGTCCGGGAAGTCGCCGCCGAGGACGTTGACCATGACCGTCCAGGTCGCGCGGGTGCGCGGGTCGCCGAGCGGGAGGTCGAGGACGGCGCGGACGTGGTTGGCGAACTGGCTGGTGATCGCGCCGTCCATCGACCAGTGGCCGGAATTGTGCGGTCGCATCGCGAGTTCGTTGACGAGGATGCGGCCGTCGCGGGTCTGGAACAGCTCGACGGCGAGGTGGCCGACGACGCCGAGTTCCCTGGCGATGGTCAGCGCCATCTCCTCGGCCCGCAGGGCCAGGTCACGGTCCAGGCCGGGGGCGGGCGCGATCACCGTGTCGCACACGCCGTTGACCTGGCGGGACTCCACGACCGGGTAGGCCACGGCCTGGCCGTGCGGGGAGCGGACCACGTTGGCGGCCAGCTCGCGCACGAAGTCGACCTTCTCCTCGGCGAGGACGGGCACGCCGGCCCGGAACGGCTCGGCGGCCTCCTCGGCGGAGTCCACGACCCACACGCCCTTGCCGTCGTAGCCGCCGCGGACGGTCTTGAGGACGACCGGGAAGCCGTCGCCCTCGGCGGCGAAGGCCGCCACGTCCTGCGGGTCGCTGACGATGCGGTGCCGCGGGCAGGGCACGCCGATCGCGGTGAGTTTCGCGCGCATCACGCCCTTGTCCTGGGCGTGCACGAGCGCGTCGGGGCCGGGGCGCACGGGGATGCCGTCCGCCTCCAGGGCCCTGAGGTGCTCGGTGGGCACGTGCTCGTGATCGAAGGTGATCACGTCACAGCCGCGCGCGAACTCACGCAGCGTGTCCAGGTCGCGGTAGTCGCCGATGACGACGTCGTGCACGACCTGTGCCGCGGAATCCTGAGGAGTGTCACTGAGGAGCTTGAACCTGATGCCCAGTGGGATGCCCGCCTCGTGTGTCATACGAGCGAGCTGACCGCCACCGACCATGCCGACTACGGGGAACGTCACGCCCCTAGGGTATCGGCCACGCCGGCATGGCCGGTTTCCGGACCGCCGAGGAGCGACAACCGGCCGTGACACCCGGTCCCGCCGCCGTCTGCCAGGAAGATCGCACCACCGGGTGGTTAGCATGGCTGGGTTGACGCAACCGACACGACGGGGGCCTGCACGACGATGGAACGCGGTTCCCCGGGGTTCCGACGGCTCGTCCACGAAGTCGCCAAGTTCGGCGCGGTGGGCGGCGCCGGCGTGCTGGTCAACCTCCTCGTGTTCAACCTGGTGCGGCAGACGACCGACCTGCCGGTGGTGCGGGCGGGCGTCATCGCCACCGTCGTCGCCATCGCCTTCAACTACGTCGGCTTTCGCTACTTCACCTACCGGGACCGCGACAAGAGCCGCCGCACCCGGGAACTGACCCTGTTCCTGCTGTTCAGCGTGGTCGGCCTGGTCATCGAGAACGGCGTGCTGTACGTGGCGACGTACGGCTTCGGCTGGGACACGCCGCTGCAGAACAACATCTTCAAGTTCGTCGGCATCGGCGTCGCCACCCTGTTCCGCTTCTGGTCGTACCGCACGTGGGTCTTCCGCGCGCTGCCGGACCACGGGCCGGTGGCGGACGTGGAGGCGCTGCTGAAGAAGGAACGCGCGAAGGCGAAGCGGCAGCAGCGCGTCCGGGCCTGACCGGCCGCGGCCCGCGGACCCGGCCCCCGCCGCACGTCAGCGGACCGTCGGCTCGTCCGCGCCCTTCTTCGACGGCGGCGTACGCGACAGGAACAGGCCGAACACCGGCGGCTTGGTCTGGAGCATCTCCAGGCGCCCCCCGTCGGCCTCCGCGAGGTCCCGGGCCACGGCCAGGCCGATACCCGTGGAGTTGCGACCGCTGATGGTCCGCTCGAAGATCCGCGCCCCGAGTTCCGCCGGTACGCCGGGCCCCTCGTCGGTGACCTCGATGACGGCCTGGTTGCCGGTGACGCGGGTGCGCAGCGCGACCGTGCCGCCGCCGTGCATCAGCGAGTTCTCGATCAGCGCGGCCAGCACCTGCGCCACCGCGCCCGGCGTGCCGACGGCCTGAAGATGCCGCTTGCCGGAGCTGACGATGGCCCGGCCGGCCTGGCGGTAGGCCGGGCGCCACTCGGCGAGCTGCTGCTGGATGACCTCGTCCAGGTCGAAGGTGACGGCGGAGCCGGTGCGCGGGTCGCGGGAGTTCGTCAGCAGCCGCTGCACCACGTCCGTCAACCGCTCCACCTGCGCCAGCGCGATCGTCGCCTCCTCCTTCACCGTGGCCGGGTCGTCGGTGAGGGTGATCTCCTCCAGCCGCATCGACAGCGCCGTCAGCGGGGTGCGCAGCTGGTGGGAGGCGTCGGCGGCCAGGCGGCGCTCCGCGGTCAGCATGCGGGCGATGCGCTCGGCGGAGGCGTCCAGCACGTCCGCCACCCGGTCCAGCTCGGGGACGCCGTACCGCTTGTGCCGCGGGCGCGGGTCACCGGAGCCGAGGCGCTCGGCGGTCTCGGCGAGGTCGGTGAGCGGGGAGGCGAGCCGGTTGGCCTGGCGCACCGCGAGCAGGACGGCCGCGATGACGGCGAGCAGCGCCACCGCGCCGATGATCAGCAGCGTGCGGCCGACCTCGCGGGTCACCTCGGAGCGGGGCTCCTCCACGACGACGGTCTCGCCGCCCTCGCCGACGGCCTCGCCCCGGATGACGTCGCCCTCCGGCTTGGAGCCGATCTGGATGGCCCGCTCCCCGGGGATGCTGATCACGGCGTAGCGCTGCTGGGCGACCTGCTCGACCTGGGCGCGCAGCACCTCGGTGTCGACGCGCTCCGCGGTGAGCAGCCGGCTGTCCACGATGCTGGCCAGGCGCAGCGCCTCGGACTCCACGCGCTCCTGGGCGCTGTTGCTGATGGTCCGGGTCTCGACGATGACGAGGGAGACGCCGAAGACGGCGATCACGACGAGCACCACGGCGAGCGTGGACTGGATCAGTCGGCGGCGCATGCTCCGTCGGTTCTTCTCTTCGTCAGTTCTTCTCGAAGCGGAAGCCCACGCCGCGCACGGTCGCGATGTAGCGGGGGTTCGCCGCGTCGTCGCCGAGCTTCTTGCGCAGCCAGGAGATGTGCATGTCGAGGGTCTTGGTGGAGGACCACCAGGTGGTGTCCCAGACCTCGCGCATCAGCTGGTCCCGTGTGACGACCCGTCCGGCGTCGCGCACCAGCACCCGCAGCAGGTCGAACTCCTTGGCGGTGAGCTGGAGCTCCTCCTCGCCCATCCAGGCGCGGTGCGACTCGACGTCGATGCGCACGCCGTGCGTGGCGGGCGGCTGCTGGGGCTCGGCGGCGCCGCGCCGCAGCAGGGCGCGGACCCGGGCGAGCAGTTCGGCGAGCCGGAACGGCTTGGTGACGTAGTCGTCGGCGCCCGCGTCCAGGCCGACCACGGTGTCGACCTCGTCGGCGCGCGCGGTGAGGATGAGGATCGGCACGCCGTGGCCGTCGGCGCGCAGCCGGCGGGCGACCTCCAGACCGTCCATGCCCGGCAGGCCGAGGTCCAGCACGACCAGGTCGACGCCGCCCTGCAGCCCGGCGTCGAGGGCGGCGGGTCCGTCCTCGCGGACCTCGACCTCGTACCCTTCGCGGCGCAGTGCGCGGGCCAGCGGCTCCGAGATGGACGCGTCGTCCTCGGCGAGCAGTACACGGGTCATGAAGTGATGGTAGTCCCGTGACGACAAGAGCCGGGGTGTGATGGCCGAGCCCGCTTCTTACCCCCGGCTCACCCTGCTCTTACCTCCGGGGGCCGGTGACCGGTCCTGCGACTGTGGGATGCGATCCTGACAAGGACCTTGGAAAAGGCGGCTGCGGTTCCTTCGAAACCTGTGATCCGCGTCTCAAAGCGTTCATACCCATCGATGTCATGACGTATGGTGAATGAACGCCTGTAGCACCGTGCGACCTTCGGCGATCCTTTTCCCGCTGAAGGTCACTTTTGTGCCCGGGCTGGTCCGCCAGCCCTGAAGCGAACGACCTGTGGCCGGGCCTCGCAGCGCATCGACGCGCGCAGAGGCGTGGATCCCGGCGGGCGCCGCCCACCGCTCCGTGATCCGGGGCGGACTCCCCCCGGGCGTGGGGCGGACGGTCCTCCGCCGGTGCCGGCCGTCCCCCACCGGGCGCGCATCGCCTCCGGGAGCGCGTCCCGACCAGCAAGGATCGACCATGGCGTCCAGCCTGACGAAGGACTCGAACACCCCGGGCACCCCCGGCTCCGAGAAGACCTTCTTCGGCCACCCCCGCGGACTGGCCACTCTCTTCATGACCGAGATGTGGGAGCGCTTCTCCTACTACGGCATGAGGGCCCTGCTCCCGCTGTACCTCGTCGCACCGGGCGGCCTGCACCTCGACGCCGCCCCGGCGACGGCGATCTACTCGGTGTACGTGTCGCTGGTCTACCTGCTGGCGATGCCCGGCGGCTGGTTCGGCGACCGGGTCTGGGGCCCGCGCAAGACCGTCGCCGTCGCCGGCGCGGTCATCATGCTGGGC
This sequence comes from Streptomyces sp. NPDC051207, assembly GCF_040682395.1. Lineage (NCBI taxonomy): Bacteria > Bacillati > Actinomycetota > Actinomycetes > Kitasatosporales > Streptomycetaceae > Streptomyces > Streptomyces sp. NPDC051207. The sequence goes on from NZ_JBFBAX010000006.1 coordinate 43,787, forward strand.
CACCTGACGCTGGCGCTGCCCGCCTCCGGCACCTTCTACGCGGGCCTCGGCCTGGTCGCCATCGGCTCCGGCCTGCTGAAGGCCAACATCTCCACGATGGTCGGCCACCTCTACGACGGCCCGGACGACCCGCGCCGCGACGGCGGCTTCACCGTCTTCTACATGGGCATCAACCTCGGTGCCTTCGCCGCGCCGCTGATCATCGGCACCGTCGGTGAGAGCGTCGACTGGCACCTGGGCTTCGCGCTGGCCGCGCTCGGCATGGCGCTCGGCCTCGTGCAGTTCCTGCTCGGCAGCCGCCACCTGGCCGACCGCTCCGGCGTCGTTCCGAAGCCGCTGTCGGCCGCCGAGAAGACGTCCACCCTGCGCAAGGCCGCGATCTGGGCCGCCATCGCCGCCGTCTTCTACGCGATCGTCGGCTTCTCCGGCACCTACACGCTGAACTGGATCCTGGTCCCGCTGACCCTGCTCGGCGTGATCATCCCCGTGATGGTGCTGGTCAACATCAAGCGCGACCGGGAACTCGACCGCGCCGAGCAGTCGAAGATGTCGGCGTACATCTGGTTCTTCGTCGCCGCGGCCGTCTTCTGGATGATCTACGACCAGGGCGGCTCGACGCTGTCGATCTTCGCCGAATCCTCCGCCGACAACAGCGTCCTCGGCTGGGAGTTCCCGGTCTCCTGGTACCAGTCGGTCAACCCGGTCCTGATCATGGCGCTGGCTCCGGTCTTCGCCTGGTTCTGGTTGGCGCTGAACCGGCGCGGCAAGGAGCCGAGCACGATCGTGAAGTTCGCCTCGGGCCTGGTCCTGGTCGGCGCGTCGTTCTTCCTGTTCCTGGCGCCGCTGTCCATCGCGGGCGGCGGTCACAAGGCGGCGGCGCTGTGGCTGGTGGCGATCTACTTCACGCAGACCGTCGGTGAGCTGCTGCTCTCCCCGGTCGGCCTGTCGGTCACCACGAAGATGGCGCCCGCGAAGTACGCCTCGCAGATGATGGGCGTCTGGTTCCTGGCCGTCACCGCCGGTGACGCCACGACCGGCCTGCTCTCCATCGCCGGCGTCGACCTGAACAGGACGGGCGTCGTCGCCCTGGAGGCCACGCTCGCCGTGGTCGCGGGTGCCGCGGTGTGGATGTACCGCAACAAGGTCAAGGAGCTCATGGGCGACGTCCACTGAGGCGCTCCGCGCGTGGGACACGAAGAGGGGCCGCCGCACTCACCGTGCGGCGGCCCCTCTTCGTGTCCTGGCCGACGTCTCGCAGTCGGCGGCCGCCGTGGGCGGTTCGCGGTCTGCGGTCGCCCCGCCGGTTCGTGGTCGGCGTTTCGGCGCCCGCGGTTCGGCCTCGCCGTTGCCGCCCGGGGTCGGCGTTCGCGGTTCACGTCTTCGTTCCCCCGCGCGTGGCTCGCCGCCGTATCTCCGCGCGCCGTCACCGTGTCACCAGCCGTCGCGCGCTACGCCGTATCGCCGGCCGCGGCGCGCCGTACGGCTCCCCCGCCTGCCGTTACGCCGGAGCGCCCAGTTCCGCCCATACCGTCTTGCCCGCGACGCCGGGGGTCCGTACGACGCCCCAGTCCAGGCACAGCCGCTGGACGATGAACATGCCGTGGCCGCCGGGGCGGCCGGCGCGGTGCGGGGTGCGGGGTGCGGGCTGGCCGGTGCCGCGGTCGGAGATCTCCAGGCGGATCACCTTGTTGTCGCAGGCGAGCCGCAGCTGATCCGGGCCCTCGGCGTGCAGGCAGGCGTTGGTGACCAGCTCGGAGACGACCAGCAGGACGTCCTCCGCCGCGGCCCGCTGGTCGGCGGTCGCGGCCGGGAGCCAGCCCCAGGCGTACAGCGCCTCGCGGGTGAAGTCGCGGGCCAGCGGCACCACCCCGCTCTGGCCCTCGAAGCTGAGCCTGCGGACCTGTCGCCGCCCTCCCGGCGCGACGGACGGCACGGCGGCGACCGGGCCGCCGTCGGAGCCGCCGGTCGCGGGCACACCGCCCTGGCCCCCCAAAGCCGCCGCCGACGGGCCCCGCTCGGGCGCCCCGGTCGCCGGTACGCCCACGTCGGACGCCCCGGCAGCGCCGCTGGGCTCCGGACCGCGGTCGCCCGGCGGGTAAGGCCGGGTGGTGCTCATCAGCGCTTCACCTCACCGATTCACCAGTTCACGATTCACAACGTCTCCGCAACTCCGGTCACGCGGCCCCTGGGGCATGTCACCCCGCGCCGTCCCCACCGCCGCGGCGGCCGACCGTTCCAGGTTGTCTCCTGCCCTGCCCTCCCGGCAGAACACCCCTGTCTTCGGCACGAATGACGTGACAGGAGCGGCGCGCCGGTCACACGGTGACGAGCGAGGCATCGACGACCCGGCCCGCCGGCTCAGCCGGCTCCGTCGGCCAGGGCGTCCTTCAGGGAGTCGTGAACGGTGAAGACCGCATCGGCTCCCGTGATTTCGAACACCCGGGCCACCACCGGTTGCATCCCCGCGAGGTGCACCCCGCCGCCCTCGGACTCCGCCTTCAGCCTCGCGCCGAGCAGCACATTGAGGCCCGTGGAGTCGCAGAACTCCAGGCGCGAGCAGTCGATGACCAGCCTTGTGAAGCCCTTGGCGAGGCAGGCCTCGAGTGGCTCGCGCAACACATCGGCGGTGTGGTGATCCAACTCACCCGCCGGGGTCACGACGGCACTGGGGCCCTCTTCCCGCACCTCTACCAAGAGCCGGCCCGACTGTGCGCTGCCGACCGTCCCGCGGTCCATGCCGTCTCTCTCTCCCGACGTCGTCGCTGCTTGCTGACGACCTCGAACACTACGCCCTCCCGCAGGACTTCAACAGCCGAACATTCCCATGAAATCGGTCATACCGGGATAGAACGCACTTGCGAGTGCCGTGCAAAAGCGGATAGGGCTAGTACGGACACGTACCCGAACACGGCCGGCTTTGGAGGCGCCGCACACCGTAGTGCACGCACTGGCTTCGGCAGCCATATGCCGAGAACGATGGAGGACACCATGTCACCCCGGCTCGACGGATCGCCTCCCCACAAAGCGACGTCGGCATCCACTCCGGAACATCCGGATCACCTCGAGCGCGACGCCGTCGGCGCCCCCGCGGACGAGGTCCTCGCCGGTCTTCCGGAGATCCCCCCGTACGACGAGGTCGCACCGGACGACGCGCGAGCCCTGTCCAAGACCCTCTTCGAGCGCCTGGAGTCGCTGGAGGAAGGCACGCACGAGTACGCGTACGTGCGCAACACGCTCGTCGAACTCAACCTCGCACTCGTCAAGTTCGCCGCCTCCCGGTTCCGCTCCCGCAGCGAGCCGATGGAGGACATCGTCCAGGTCGGCACCATCGGCCTGATCAAGGCGATCGACCGCTTCGAACTCAGCCGCGGTGTCGAGTTCCCCACTTTCGCGATGCCCACCATCATCGGCGAAATCAAGCGTTTCTTCCGCGACACCTCGTGGTCCGTGCGCGTGCCGCGCCGTCTGCAGGAGCTCCGGCTCGACCTGGCCAAGGCCGGTGACGAGCTGGCCCAGCAGCTGGACCGCGCCCCGACGGTGGCCGAACTGGCCGAGCGTCTCGGCATCTCCAACGACGAGGTCGTCGAGGGCATGGCGGCGTCCAACGCCTACACCGCCAGCTCCCTGGACGCGCAGCCGGAGGAGGACGACGCCGAGGGCGCCCTCGCCGACCGGATCGGCTACGAGGACCACGGACTCGAGGGCATCGAGTACGTCGAGTCGCTGAAGCCGCTGATCGCCGAGCTGCCGCCCCGGGACCGGAAGATCCTCTCCCTGCGGTTCGTCGCGGGCATGACCCAGTCGGAGATCGGCGACGAACTCGGCATCTCCCAGATGCACGTCTCGCGGCTGCTGTCCCGGACCCTGGTGCGGCTGCGCAAGGGGCTGACCGTCGAGGAGTGACACCCCGCCCGCGGTGGGCGCCCAGACTTCAGGAACAACCCGGCCCGAGGTGGGCCGGGTTGTTCCCTTTGTCTCGGTTCGCGGGTCCTCAGACGGCTCGGACGCCACCCCGCCACACCTGGGTCACCAGCGGCACGCCCGGCCGGTAGGCCAGGTGGACGTGGCTGGGGGCGTCGAGGACGGTCAGGTCGGCGCGGGCGCCCGGCGACAGGCGGCCCACGTCCGTGCGGCGCAGGGCCGCGGCGCCGCCCGCCGTCGCGGACCACACCGCCTCGTCGGGCGTCATCCCCATGTCCCGCACGCCGAGCGCGATGCAGAACGGCACGGACGACGTGAACGACGAGCCGGGGTTGCAGTCCGTGGACAGCGCGACCGTGACACCCGCGTCGAGGAGCCGGCGGGCGTCGGGCCACTCGGCGCGGGTGGAGAACTCGGCGCCGGGCAGCAGCGTCGCCACGGTGTTGCCACTGGCCAGCGCGTCCACGTCGGCGTCGGTGAGGTGGGTGCAGTGGTCGGCGCTGGCCGCGTCCAGTTCGACGGCGAGCCGGACGCCGGGGCCGTACGACAGCTGGTTGGCGTGGATGCGCGGGTGCAGGCCCTTCGCCCTGCCCGCGGTGAGGATCGCGCGGGCCTGGTCGCCGTCGAAGGCGCCCTTCTCGCAGAACACGTCGATCCAGCGGGCGTACGGCGCGCAGGCGTCGAGCATCTCGCCGGTGACGAGGTCGACGTAGGCGGCGGGGTCGTCGGCGTGGTCCGGGGAGACGATGTGGGCGCCGAGGAAGGTGACCTCGTCGGTGTGGGCGGAGGCGATGCGCAGGGCGCGGGCCTCGTCCTCGACCGTCAGGCCGTAGCCGGACTTCGTCTCGAAGGTGGTCGTGCCCTGGCGCAGGGCCTCTCCGAGGTAACGGGTGAGGTTCGCCTCCAGCTCCGCGTCGGTGGCGGCGCGGGTGGCGGCGACGGTGGTGCGGATGCCGCCCGCGCTGTAGGGGCGGCCGGACATGCGGGCGTGGAACTCGGCGGTGCGGTCGCCCGCGAAGACCAGGTGCGAGTGGGAGTCCACGAAGCCCGGGAGCACCGCACGGCCGCCGGCGTCGACCCGGTTGTCAGTGGCGGGTGCTTTGCTTGATTCACCGGTCCACGCGACCCGGTCGCCGTCGAGGACGACGGCCGCGTCGTGGAGCAGTCCGAGGGGGGAGTTGTCACCGAGGGAGGGGTCGTTGGTGACCAGCGTGGCGATGTTCGTGATGACGGTGCTGCTCATGGCGTCCTCGTGGGTGGCGGTGCGGGGGGCGTCGGGGGCCGCCGCGGCCGGGCGCGCGGCGGCCGTGGTCAGGCGCGCAGGGCCTCGACGGCCCGCGCCAGGGCCTCGGGCACATCGGGTACGAGGGTGTGGGTCCCGTCGCGCACGACGTGCCGTCCGCCGACGACCGTGTGCCGTACGTCGGCCGCCGTCGCGGCGAATACGGCCGTCTCGGCACCGAGCCGGGGTGGCGGCCCGGCCGTTCTGACCGAGTCGAGCGCGATCGTCGTGAGGTCGGCGAGCGCGCCGGGTTCGACGGTGCCCGCGTCGTGCCAGCCGAGCGCGGTGTGGCCGTCGGCGGTGGCGGCCCGCAGCAGGGCGGCGGCGGTCCAGTGGCCGCGGGTGCGGGTGCGCAGCCGCTCGTTCAGTTCCATCGCGCGGGCCTCTTCGAGCAGGTCGACCACGGCGTGACTGTCGGAGCCGAGCGACAGCGGCGAGCCGGCCTTCTGGAGGGCGGCGGCGGGGCCGATGCCGTCGGCGAGGTCCCGTTCGGTGGTGGGGCACATGCAGGTGCCGGTCCCGCTGCCGCCGATCAGGGCGATGTCCTCGTCGGTGAGGTGCGTGTTGTGGACGCCGGTGGTGCGCGCGCCGAGCACCCCGTGGTCGGCGAGGAGCCGGCTGGGGGTGCGGCCGTGGGCCGCCCGGCAGGCGTCGTTCTCGGCGGTCTGCTCGGACAGGTGCACGTGCAGCGGGGCCCGCCGCTCCTCGGCCCACCGCGCCACGGTCGCCAGCTGGCCGGCGGGCACGGCCCGGACGGAGTGGATCGCCGCGCCGATCCTCGCGTGATCTTGTTCCTTGAGAAGTGAACAGCGTTCTGCCCAGGCGTCCGCCGTGCCGTCGGAGAAGCGGAGTTGGTGGGTCTGGGGCGGCTCGCCGAAGCCGGAGGACAGATAACAGGTGTCGAGGAGGGTGATGCGGATGCCGGCCTCGGCGGCGGCCGCGACGAGCGCCTCGCCCATGGCGTTCGGGTCGGCGTAGGGAGTGCCGCCGGGGGCGTGGTGGACGTAGTGGAACTCGCCGACGGCGGTGATGCCGGCCAGCGCCATCTCGGCGTACGCGGCGCGGGCCAGCGCGTGGTAGGTGTCCGGGGTCAGCCGGTCCGCGACGGCGTACATGACCTCGCGCCAGGTCCAGAAGGTCCCGGAGCCGACCTGGACGGTGCCGCGCAGGGCGCGGTGGAAGGCGTGGCTGTGGGCGTTGGCGAGGCCGGGGAGGGTGAGGCCGCGCAGGATCTCGGCACCGGGCGGCGGGGCCGGGGTGCCGGTGCGGACGGCGGCGATGCGGCCGTCCGCCACCTCCAGGACGACACCAGGCTCGATGGCGGTCTCCCCGGCCCGGGCGGTGCCGGTGGCTTCGGGGAGGGTGCCGAGCCAGGCGTGTTCGAGCCAGTAGGTCGTCGGGGATGTCACCGGCAGGCCAGCCCTTCCAGTACGTCGGCGAGTGCGAGCACCCCGGCCACGCAGTCGTCCTCGGCGGCGGACTCGGCCGGAGAGTGGGAGACGCCCGTGGGGTTGCGCACGAACAGCATGGCGGTCGGGACGCGCCCGGACAGGATCCCGGCGTCGTGTCCCGCGCCCGTGCCGAGGACGGGCACCTTGAGGTCGGTGTCCGTGCCGAGGATGCGGGCGAGTTCGTCCCGCAGGGCGTGGTCGAACTCCACGACCGGCGTGAAGGACTCCCGGACGACGTCGAGGTCGACACCGTGCGCGGCGGCGTAGGCGCGGGCGGCCCTCTCGACGCCGTCGACCACCCTGTCGAGGCCGGCCTGGTCGGCGGCGCGGGAGTCGAGCCAGCCGCGCACCAGGGACGGGATCGCGTTGACGCCGTTCGGCTCCACGGCGATCTTCCCGAAGGTGGCGACGGCACCGGCGAGTGAGGCCTCCCGCCGTGCGGCGAGCACGGTCTCGGCGTACGGCAGCATGGGGTCGCGCCGGTCGGCGAGGCGGGTGGTGCCGGCGTGGTTGGCCTCGCCGCGGAAGTCGAACCGCCACCGCCCGTGCGGCCAGATGGCGCCGGCGACGCCGACCGGGTCACCGGTCAGGTCGAGGGCACGGCCCTGCTCGACGTGGAGCTCCACGAAGGCGCCGATGCGGTCCAGCCGCTCCGGGTCGGGGCCGACGGCGTCGGGGTCGAATCCGGCGGCCTCCATGGCGCGCGGCAGCGTGATCCCGTCGCCGTCGGTCAGCCGGCGGGCCTGCTCGGGGGTGAGCTGTCCGGCGGTGAGCCGGGACCCGACGCAGGCGAGGCCGAAGCGGGCGCCCTCCTCGTCACCGAAGTTGACGATGCCGAGGGGTCGGGTGAGCCGCGCGTTCCTGCCGCGCAGTTCGTCGAGGGCGGCGAAGGCGGACACGACTCCGAGGGGCCCGTCGAAGGCGCCGCCGTCGGGCACGGAGTCCAGGTGCGACCCCGTGACGACGGCGTTCCCGTCGGCGGGGTCGCCGGCCCAGGCCCACTGGTTGCCGTTGCGGTCGACCTCGTAGGACAGCCCCCGGCTCCGGGCCTGCTGCTCGAACCAGGCCCGGCAGTCGGCGTCGGCCCCGGTCCAGGCGAAGCGCCGGTAACCCCCGGATTCGGGGTGCCGTCCGAGGGGCAGCAGCTCGCGCCACATCTCGAGGAAGGAGGCGCCGCGGGCGGGCTGCGGGGCGGCGTTCCGCGGGGCGGGAGGGGTGGGGACGGCCGACGTCGCGGATGCCGGCGGGCCCGCGGGTTGCGCCGAGCCCGCGGACGGCGGCGAGTCCGCGGACTGCGCCGAACCCGCAGACGGTGCCGAACGCTCAGACGGCGCCGAGCCCGCAGACGGCACCGGACCCTCAGAGGGCGGCGAACCCGCAGACGGCGCCGCGCCCTCGGACAGCGCCGCGCCCTCGGACGGCACCGGCCCCCCGGACGGCGGCGAGCCCGTAGACGGTGGCGTTGAGTCCTCGGCCCGCACCGAAGAGTTGCCGCGCCTCACGCCGGGTCGCCTTCCCGCATCGGCACCCGCACGCCCCGCTCCCGGGCGACCTCGTCCGCGATGTCGTACCCGGCGTCCACGTGCCGGATGACACCCGTCCCGGGGTCGTTCGTCAGCACGCGGCGGATTTTCTCCCCCGCCAGCGCCGTGCCGTCGGCCACCGTGACCTGCCCGGCGTGGAGGGAGCGCCCCATGCCGACGCCGCCGCCGTGGTGCAGGGACACCCAGGACGCCCCGGACGCCACGTTCACCATGGCGTTCAGCAGCGGCCAGTCCGCGATCGCGTCGGACCCGTCGAGCATGGCCTCCGTCTCGCGGTACGGGGAGGCGACGGAGCCGCAGTCGAGGTGGTCGCGGCCGATGACGACCGGCGCCTTCAGCGTGCCGTCGGCGACCATCTCGTTGAACCGCTCGCCGGCCTTGTCGCGCTCGCCGTAGCCGAGCCAGCAGATGCGGGCGGGCAGCCCCTGGAAGTGGACGCGTTCACCGGCCATCGTGATCCAGCGGGCCAGCGACTCGTTCTCCGGGAAGAGGTCGAGGATCGCCCTGTCCGTCCTGGCGATGTCGGCGGGATCGCCGGACAGGGCGGCCCAGCGGAACGGGCCCTTGCCCTCGCAGAACAGCGGGCGGATGTAGGCGGGGACGAAGCCGGGGAAGGCGAACGCGCGTTCGTACCCGGCGAGTTGGGCCTCGCCGCGGATGGAGTTGCCGTAGTCGAAGACCTCGGCACCGGCGTCCATGAAGCCGACCATGGCCTCGACGTGCCGGGCCATGGACTCGCGGGCACGGGTGGTGAAGCCGGCCGGGTCCTTCGCCGCGAAGGAGGCCATGTCGTCGAAGTCGACGCCGGTCGGCAGGTAGGACAGCGGGTCGTGCGCGGAGGTCTGGTCGGTGACGATGTCGATGGGGGCGCCCATGGCGAGCAGCTGCGGGACGAGTTCGGCGGCGTTGCCGAGGACGCCGATGGACAGCGGCCTGCGCTGGTCGCGGGCCTCGACGGCGAGCCGGAGCGCGTGGTCGGGCGAGTCGGCCTTCACGTCGAGGTAGCGGTGCTCGATGCGGCGGTCGATGGCGCGCGGGTCGCAGTCGACGCAGATCGCGACGCCGTCGTTCATGGTGACGGCGAGGGGCTGGGCACCGCCCATGCCGCCGAGGCCGGCGGTGAGGGTGATGGTCCCGGCGAGCGTGCCGCCGAACCTCTTCGCGGCGACGGCGGCGAACGTCTCGTAGGTGCCCTGGAGGATGCCCTGGGTGCCGATGTAGATCCAGGAGCCGGCGGTCATCTGCCCGTACATGGTCAGGCCGAGGGCCTCCAGGCGGCGGAACTCCTCCCAGGTGGCCCAGTCGCCGACGAGGTTGGAGTTGGCGATGAGCACGCGCGGGGCCCACTCGTGGGTCTGCATGACGCCGACGGGGCGGCCGGACTGGACGAGCATCGTCTCGTCCTGCTTGAGGGTGCGCAGCGTGCGGACCATGGCGTCGAAGGAGCGCCAGTCGCGGGCGGCCTTGCCGGTGCCGCCGTAGACGACGAGTTTGTCGGGGTGCTCGGCGACCTCGGGGTCGAGGTTGTTCTGCAGCATCCGGAGGGCGGCCTCCTGCTGCCATCCCAGGGCGCTCAGTTCCGTACCGCGCGGTGCTCGTACACCACCAGGGGGCGGCCCGGAGGGCCTCGTTCGAGGCTGGTGGTGGGAGACGGGCGGGCGGGGTCCTGACATGGCTGCCTCCCGGCGGGCGGTGGGTGCGGTGGCCGCACTCTGTGGCTATGGTTATTCACATCCTGACTCCATGAATAGAGCTAGTCAATACGGCCGTGCGCCAGCGGCGGCGCGCCGCGGGTGTTTGGCTGGGGGTATGCGGTCGGGCAGCGGCAGGACGGGGGGCGGCGTGGCGGACGGGAACAGCAGGCGGTCCGGTACGGGGCACACGGGTCCAGCGGCGCGGCGGGACGAGGCGGTGCGGGCCGCCGTGGAGCAGGGACTGCTCGGGCCGGACCGCCCCCTCGTGGGGCTCCTCGACGTGACCGGGATACGGGAGTCGGCGGCCGGGCTGCGGGCGGCGTTCGAGGCGGTGACGGCGCCGGGCACGCCCGTGCTGCACGCGTTCGCGGTGAAGGCGACCCCGCTGGTGGCGGTGGTGCGGCTGCTGCGCGAGGAGGGCCTGGGCGCGGAGGTGGCGAGCCCCGGCGAACTGGCGCTGGCGAGGGCCGCGGGGCTGCCGCCGGGCCGCACGGTCCTCGACTCACCCGCCAAGACGCCGGCCGAGCTGCGGGAGGCGCTGGCGCTCGGCATCGCCGTCAACGTCGACAACCCGCAGGAGCTGGACCGGGTGGACGCCCTCATGAGGTCGGCGGCCAGCCGCTCCCCCATCGGTGTCCGGGTGAATCCGCAGCTCGGCGCGGGGTCCATCGAGGCGTTGTCGACGGCGACGGCGACTTCGAAATTGGGGGTGGCGCTGCGGGACGACGGCGCCCGCGAGTGGGTCGTGCGGGCGTGTCTGGACCGGCCGTGGCTGACCCGGCTGCACGCGCACACCGGCTCCCAGGGCATCCCGCTGTCGCTGATGGCGCAGGGCGTGGCGGAGACGTACGCGCTCGCGGAGGAGATCAACCGGCGCGCGGGCGATCGGCGCATCGACACGATCGACATCGGCGGCGGGCTGCCGGTGAACTTCACCTCCGACGAGACGACACCGACGTACGGGCAGTACGCGCGGCTGCTGCGGGAGGTGGTGCCGGGGCTGCTCGACGGGCGGTACGGGCTGGTCACCGAGTTCGGCCGGTCGCTGCTGGCCAAGCACGGGACGGTGGTGGCGCGGGTCGAGTACGCCAAGACCGCGGGCGGCCGTCCGGTGGCGGTGACGCACGCGGGCGTGCAGGTCGCCACGCGGACGGTGTACGCGCCGGGGGCCTGGCCGCTGCGCATCACCGCGTACGACGGCAAGGGGCGGCCCAAAACCGGGCCGGACGTGGTGCAGGACGTGGCAGGTCCGGCCTGTTTCGCGGGTGACCTGCTCGCGGCCGGTCGTGCGCTGCCGCTGCTGGAGCAGGGGGACTACGCGGCGGCGCTGGACACGGGCGCGTACTGCTTCGCGCACCACTACGCGTACAACTCCCTGGCCCGGCCCGGCGTTTACGGCTTCGCCCCGGACGGCGCCGGGGGCGTCGCGTTCGCCACGGTGCGGGAGCCGCAGACGGTGGAGGAAATCGTGAGGGAGTCGGGCGGGGCCCATGCGGCGGCGCTCACGTCCCTGCCGGGGGGTGCCGCCGACTGACACGGCCCGGCCTGGCGACGGCCCACCACCGGCTGACGCGGCCCGTCCGGCGACGCCCGCCGACGACAGACGCGGCCGGTCCGGTGCCCGCCCGCGGACAGAACAGCCACGAGGCCCCGACCAGCACCGCCGACTGACACGGCCCGGCCCCGCGACAGCCCGCCACCGACTGACACGGCCGGCCCGGCGGCGCCCGCCGACGACAGACGCGGCCGGTCCGGCGACGCCCGCCGACGGAAGAACAGCCACGAGGCCCCGACCAACACCGCCGACTGACACGACCCGGCCCCGCGACGGCCCACCACCGACTGACACGGCTGGCCCGGCGACGCCCGCCGACGACAGACGCGGCCGGTCCGGCGACGGACTGCCACTGCCCGAAACGGCCGGTCCGACGGCAGCCTGCCACCGGCAGACGAACAACGAGCCCCCTGCCCCGGCCCGCCGACTGAGCGGCCGACCCCGGCGCCGCCCGCCACCAACCGGCCGCCGCCCACCGCCCGCGGAAGAACAACGAGGCCCCGGGCAGTGTCCCGAGGCCTCGGTCCGGGTTTCAGGTCCCGGCTAGACCAGAGCCGGAGTGCGGCGGCGGGCTCCCCCGGGTGCCGCGTCGCCCGCCGCGATGCCCGTGCCGCGGTAGCCCTTGACGGCCTTCCCGGCCGGACGGCCACCCGCCACGAGCCAGTCGACCCGCACCCACAGCAGCACCTCGTCGGCCCGCTCCAGCCGGCCGAACCACGCGGCCTTCAGCCACAGCCCGGCGCCCGTCCCGGCCAGCAGCATGCCGCCCGCGGCGGGCACGGCGAACGCGCTGCCCACCGCCGCCAGGAAGGCCAGCAGCAGCCACCAGCGGTGTCCGCGGCGCCAGTTGCGGGTGGTCACCGCCCGGTCCTGGAGCACGTCGTGCTTGCCCGCGCGGGCCGCCGCGCCGGCCCGCGCCCGGTACCGGCCGCGCCGCGCGTACGCCACGACGGCCGCCGCGACCAGGAACAGCGCGGTCCCGGCCAGTACCCCGATCCGGCGTCCGGTCAGCCCCGGCACCGACAGTCCGATGCCCGCCGCCAGTACGCCCAGCCACCACAGCGGCGCCGCCCCGGCCCGTAGAACGACGGCCACCCGAGCCAGCCCCTGTCCTCCGCGCGCCACGTCAGCCTCCCGTCTCACGTCTGTCGAAGTCCGCGCAAGTCGAAGTGTCCGAAGGATGTAACGGAGTTTTAGGACACGCACGCTAGCGGGGCAAGGTGAGACGAGTATGAGAATCCGGGGCCGGTCGGAAGCGCGCGGCTCACTCCACGAACAGTCCCCGGGCCGCCGCCCGCGCGTCGAACTCCTCCAGCCGTGCCTGCGCGTCCGGCAGGTCGTCGCACATGGCCTCCAGCAGCACCCGGCCCAGCAGCATCGGGCCGCAGGCCGTGTCGAAGGCCAGCGCGGTGCCGACGGCGGCGGGCAGCAGCAGGTCGGACACCTTGGCGACCGGCGCGAAGGCCGAGTCGGCGACGGTGACCACGGTCAGGCCCGCCTCCTTGGCGTGGCCGAGGGTGTCGACGACCTCGCGGGGGTGCCGGGGCAGCGCGAAGCAGAGCAGCGCCGTGGCGCCGGCCCGGACCGCGGCGTCGATGCGGTCCTGCACCATCGAGCCACCCTCACCCAGCAGCCGTACGTCCGGATGGACCTTGGCGGCGAAGTACGCGAAGCCGTACGCCTGCGCCGCCGCCGCGCGCAGCCCGAGGACGGGCAGCGGCCGGGAGGCGGCCAGCAGCCGTCCCGCCCTGCGCACCGGCCGCGGGTCGGCCAGCGCGTCCGCCAGGTGCCTGAGGTTCTCGATCTCGGCCTCGACGGCCTGCTGGAACTCGTTGCAGGAGCCCGCTTCCGCCGTCTGCTCGGGGGGTGCGACCTCGCGCAGGTGGCGGCGCAGGGCCGGGTAGCCGTCGAAGCCGAGGGCGACGGCGAAGCGGGTGACGGACGGCTGGCTGACCCCGGCGAGCTCGGCGAGCTCCACGCTGGACAGGAACGGCACGTCGGCGGCGCGGCGCACCATGCTGTGCGCGATGCGCCGCTGGGTCGGCGTCAGCCGGTGCCCCTCGAAGAGCGCCTGCAGTCGCGCGGCAGGGCTGTCGGTCCCGCTCATGACGTGTGCTCCCCCTCCAGGTGTCCGGTTACCGGCCCGAGCCCGGACAGTACCGGGTGGCTCCATTCTCTTCAGACTCCGGGAGCCTGCATGTCCATATGCAACGACGGGCGCGGGCCCCCGCTCCGACAGGGGGGTTAGCCCCAGTGCGGCGGCCGGTCCCGCTGCCTACCGTGATGAGCATGACCGGAATGGACGCGCGGGACACCGACCTGAAGAAGGAACTCGACGCCACCCTGCAGGCCCGCAGGGAACTGGGCGAGGAGTACGACTCGGCGCTGGTCGAATCGTTCCTGGAGAAGGTCGACCAGCGCATCGACGGCGCCGTGGAGCGCCGCGTGCGCCGGCAGTTCGCCGAGCAGCAGATGGTGGTGGCCCGGGACTCGCGGTCACCGAAGGCCACCGACTCCTGGGGGGAGCGGTTCGGCTTCGGGATCGTCTCGCTGGTCCTCGCCGTCCCGCTGTCCGCGATCGGCGGCGGCGTCGCGGAACTGCCCGGCCTGCTGGTCGCCTGGGCGGGCATCGTCGGGGTGAACGTGGTGCAGGCGGCCCGGCTGAATCCGGGCCTGTTCGGCCTCGGCCGCCGCCGCGGACAGACCGGGGACGACGGGTGGCAGGACTGAGGCCCCACAACCGTCCCCCCACCACGGGGGCCCGCCACCGAACGACCGGTTCCCCGAACCACCGAGGCCCGCCACGGAACTTGTTATGACCGACAAGCTTCGCGGACTTCGCGGAAGTGGTACGAGCGTGTCACGTCCGCGCAGCACCCGCTTAACACGCGTCCGGCACATTGGTGGATGTCGGCAGGGCAGTGGAAGTGCCTCCCGGGCGTCCGCGCCGGGGAGAGGTTCCCCGCCCGGCCGGTGCCGAACGGCGCCAAGGACCTCCGGAGCGGCTCCCGGACCTCCATGGACGCCACGGACGCGCAAGCCCGGCCCCTACCCGGCCCGGCCCGCGTCCCTCGCGGGGACCGCCGTCGTCCCGCCCCCCGGCAACGGGGGTGCGGCGGTCCCCGCGCACAGCTCTTCCCCCTGCGTCACTTCCCGTTCTTGGCGAGGAAGGACAGCAGGTCCTGCCGGCTGACGACCCCGGTCGGCTTGCCCTCGACGAGGACGATCGCCGCGTCGGCCGAGCCCAGCACCGTCATCAGGTCCGCGACGGGCTCACCGGAGCCGACCTGCGGCAGCGGTGCCGACATGTGCTTCTCCAGCGGGTCGTCCAGCGAGGCCCGCTTGCTGAACAGGGCGTCCAGCAGCTCCCGCTCCACGACCGAGCCGACGACCTCGGCGGCCATGACGTCCGGGTGACCGGCGCCGGGCTTGACGACTGGCATCTGCGAGACGCCGTACTCGCGCAGCACGTCGATGGCCTGGCCGACGGTCTCCTCGGGGTGCATGTGCACGAGGGACGGGATGGCGCCGTGCGCCTTGTCCTCCAGCACGTCGCCGACGCGCGCGCTGGGGCCCGCGTCCTCAAGGAAGCCGTAGTCGGCCATCCACTCGTCGTTGAAGATCTTGCTGAGGTAGCCGCGGCCGCTGTCCGGCAGCAGGACGACCACCACGTCGTCCTCGCCGAGCGGCTCGGCGACGCGCAGCGCGGCGACGACGGCCATGCCGCAGGAGCCGCCCACCAGCAGGCCCTCCTCCTTGGCCAGGCGGCGGGTCATCTGGAAGGAGTCCTTGTCGGACACGGCGACGATCTCGTCGGCGACGGTCCGGTCGTACGCCGTCGGCCAGAAGTCCTCGCCGACGCCCTCGACCAGGTACGGCCGTCCGGAGCCGCCCGAGTAGACGGAGCCCTCGGGGTCGGCGCCGATGACCCTCACCTTGCCGTCACTGGCGTCCTTCAGGTACCGGCCGGTGCCCGAGATGGTGCCGCCGGTGCCGACGCCCGTCACGAAGTGGGTGATCTTCCCCTCCGTCTGCTCCCACAGCTCCGGGCCCGTGGAGTGGTAGTGGGAGAGCGGGTTGTGGGGGTTGGAGTACTGGTCGGGCTTCCAGGCGCCCGGCGTCTCGCGGACCAGCCGGTCGGAGACGTTGTAGTACGAGTCGGGGTGCTCGGGGTCGACCGCGGTGGGGCACACGACCACCTCGGCGCCGTACGCGCGCAGCACGTTGATCTTGTCGGTGGACACCTTGTCGGGGCACACGAAGATGCACTTGTAGCCCTTCTGCTGGGCCACGATCGCCAGGCCCACCCCGGTGTTGCCGCTGGTCGGCTCGACGATGGTGCCGCCCGGCTTCAGCTCGCCGCTCTGCTCGGCGGCCTCGATCATGCGCAGGGCGATGCGGTCCTTCACCGAACCGCCGGGGTTGAAGTACTCCACCTTGGCCAGGACGGTCGCCCTGATGCCCTTGGTCACGCTGTTGAGCCTCACCAGCGGGGTGTTGCCGACGAGGCTGATCATCGAGTCGTGGAATTGCACCGTTGTCTCCGGATGCTGCAAATGGCAAATGGTGTGGTCGTGATGAGCGCCAGCCTAGGGCCTCGGACAGCCCTGAAGGGCTGTTCACCGCTTGTTGAGATTGGGCGACGGTCCGTACGGGGCAAGCAGGGGGTAGGGGCTTCGAGGAGGTGGCGGCGACGCATGACGAGCATGTCGAGGGCGAGGGTGGCCCGGCGTATCGCGGCCGGCGCGGCGTACGGCGGTGGCGGGATCGGCCTGGCGGGCGCGGCCACGGTCGGTTTGCTGGTGGCCGAGATGCAGCTGGCCCGGCGCCGGGTCGGCAACGGCACGCCGGCCCGGGTGCCGAACACGGAAGGGCTGTACGGCGGCTCGCTGCCCGCCTCCGGTGAGCCGCCGCTGCGGCTGACGATGCTGGGCGACTCCACGGCCGCCGGGCAGGGTGTGCACCGGGCGGGGCAGACGCCGGGCGCGCTGCTGGCGTCGGGCCTGTCGGCGGTCGCGGAGCGGCCCGTGGTGCTGCGCTCGGTCGCGGTTCCCGGGGCCCGGTCCGACGACCTGGAGCGGCAGGTGTCGCTGGTGCTGGCGGACGCGGGCGGGCTGCCGGACGTCTGCGTGATCATGATCGGTGCGAACGACGTGACGCACCGGATGCCGCCCACCCGCTCGGTGCGCTGCCTGTCGGCGGCGGTCCGGCGGCTGCGCACGGCCGGCGCGGAGGTGGTGGTCGGCACCTGCCCCGACCTGGGCACGATCGAGCCGGTGCGGCAGCCGCTGCGCTGGCTGGCCCGCCGGGCCTCGCGGCAGCTGGCCGCCGCGCAGACGATCGGCACCGTCCAGCAGGGCGGGCGCACGGTGTCGCTGGGCGATCTGCTGGGCCCGGAGTTCGCCGCGAACCCGCGCGAGCTGTTCGGCCCGGACAACTACCACCCGTCGGCCGAGGGGTACGCGACGGCCGCGATGGCGATCCTGCCGACGGTGTGCGCGGCGCTGGGTCTGTGGCCGGAGGAGGAGCGTCCGGACCTCTCCCGGCGGGAGGGCTTCCTGCCGGTGGCGCGGGCGGCGGCCGAGGCCGCCTCGGAGGCCGGTACGGAGGTCGCGGCGGCGATGCCGAGCGGCCCCCGGGGCCCGTGGGCGCTGCTCAAGCGGCGCCGTCGGCGCCGGGTGCCGGAGGCGGAACCGGCCCCCACGGGACAGGCGTCGTGACACAGCGGGACGGACGGATCACGCAACCGGCAAAAGCAAGCGCTTAGAAAACTGCGGCGCGGGTCACACCGCCGGACCCGTGACCCGGGCCATACGTCCGGGTAACTTCCCCTACAGCCCACGCCCGCCCCGCCATGTACGCCACTGGAGCCGTGATGCCCGAAGCCGTGATCGTCTCAGCCACCCGCTCCCCCATCGGCCGCGCCTTCAAGGGCTCCCTCAAGGACCTGCGCCCCGACGACCTCACCGCCACGATCATCCAGGCCGCCCTCGCCAAGGTCCCCGAGCTGGACCCGAAGGACATCGACGACCTGATGCTGGGCTGCGGCCTGCCCGGCGGCGAGCAGGGCAACAACCTCGGCCGCATCGTCGCCGTGCAGATGGGCATGGACCACCTGCCGGGCTGCACCGTCACGCGGTACTGCTCCTCGTCCCTGCAGACCTCCCGCATGGCCCTGCACGCCATCAAGGCCGGCGAGGGCGACGTCTTCATCTCGGCCGGCGTCGAGACGGTCTCCCGGTTCGCCAAGGGCAACTCGGACAGCCTCCCGGACACGCACAACCCGCTGTTCGCCGAGGCCGAGGCCCGCACGGCGGAGGTCGCCCAGCAGGAGGGCACCACCTGGCACGACCCGCGCGAGGACGGCCTGCTGCCCGACCCGTACATCGCGATGGGCCAGACCGCCGAGAACCTCGCCCGCTGGAAGGGCGTCAGCCGTCAGGAGATGGACGAGTTCGGCGTCCGCTCGCAGAACCTCGCCGAGGAAGCCATCAAGAACGGCTTCTGGGAGCGGGAGATCACCCCGGTCACGCTGCCCGACGGCACCGTGGTCTCCAAGGACGACGGGCCGCGCCCCGGCGTCACCCTGGAGGGCGTCCAGGGCCTCAAGCCGGTCTTCCGCCCCGACGGCCTGGTCACCGCCGGCAACTGCTGCCCGCTCAACGACGGCGCCGCCGCGCTCGTCATCATGAGCGACACCAAGGCCCGCGAGCTCGGCCTCACCCCGCTCGCCCGGATCGTGTCCACCGGTGTGTCCGGCCTGTCCCCGGAGATCATGGGCCTCGGCCCGGTCGAGGCCTCCCAGCAGGCGCTGCGCCGGGCCGGGCTGACCATCGACGACATCGACCTGGTCGAGATCAACGAGGCGTTCGCCGCCCAGGTGATCCCCTCCTACCGCGACCTCGGCATCCCGCTGGAGAAGCTGAACGTCAACGGCGGCGCCATCGCCGTCGGCCACCCCTTCGGCATGACGGGCGCCCGGATCACCGGCACGCTGATCAACTCCCTGCAGTGGCACGACAAGCAGTTCGGCCTGGAGACGATGTGCGTCGGCGGCGGTCAGGGCATGGCGATGGTCGTCGAGCGCCTCAGCTGAACCGGGCTGCCGCACCCCGGCAGCCGATTCCGTCACAGTGACGGGAGTTGAGCGCAGCGTCACCGATTCGGCCCGGATCCCCCGAACACCGGGGGTTCCGGGCCGTTTTGTGATCCAATCTCCCTCAGGATGTGACCTATCTCCCTCTACCGGGCGATTCCCGCAGGTCAGGGCCGCTGCCATGGTAAGCGCGGGACCAATGTCCTGTCCTATTCGTGACGTTACGCACTGACAGGGGGTTAGTCCTCCCTTCAAGCTGATGTAGGAAGTCGGGGGTCGACTTTGGAACCGGGAGTACGTCAGTGAGCGCCATGCCGATCGCCCTGCTGATCACCACGGCCGCCACGGGCGCCGTGGGCGTCGCCGTCCTGCGCACGCTCGTGGTGCTGCGCCGCCAGGTCGCGGCGCTGCACACCGAGCTGGCCGAGGGCCGCGCCACGCGGGCGGCCGTCCCGGCCGCCCGCAGCGCCGCGGAGGCCGACGAGATACGCGCGGCCGTGGCCGAGGCGCTCGCCGAGGAGCGGGAGCGCGAGCTGGCCGAGGCGCGTGCCTTCTGGGCCGCGCAGGAGGCCCGCGACGGCGCCGACGCGCCGACGCTGCTGGGCCTGCCCGACAGCGAGCTGTTCCTGCCCCGGCAAGCCGATTTCGCGGGCATGGAGCCCCTGGAGCCGGTGACCGAGCCGGGCGGGGACACCGACGAGTCCGCCGGGGAGTCCCCGGAGCTGGCCGCGGCCCGCCGCTGGCACCCCTCGCACCCGGACTTCGTGCCGTCCCCCTCACCGGTGGTGAACGATCACGAGCGCACGGTCGCCACCCTGGAGGAACTGGCCGCCTCCCGCATCGGCCTGACCGACGTCCGCCCGGGCCCGCTGGGCACCCTCGACGTCTATGTCTTCGCCGACGGCACGACCCTGTGCATGACGCCGGGCCACCGGGAGACCGCGGACCGGCTGGCCGCCGCCCTCCGCGCGGGCGACACCCCGTACCTGCTCGGCGGCTCCGGCATCTCGGGCGCCTACACGCTGACCTTCGCCTGCGGCAAGGAGAACGTCTACATCCTGGCCGACCGGGTCATCGCGTCGCTGTAGCTCCCACTCCCGCGTCGCCGCGGCTCACACCCCCGCCCGCCGCTGGGCCTCGCCCACCAGCCGCACCGCTTCCTCGACCTCCCCGGCGTCGCCGTCGCCCGCCAGCACCACGGCCAGGTCGTGCCCCGCGACGGTGATCTGGTCCGCCGCGGCGAACATCCCCGCGTCCGGCATCTGTCTCGGCTCCGCGCCGGGGAACTCCCGCAGCTGCGCCCGCCGGGCCAGCTCCCGGGCCAGCGCCAGCGCCTCGGCGGCGGCCCCCCGCTGCAGACGGCTCTGCGGCGCGGCCCGCAGGCGGTCGGCGAAGTGATCCACGGCACGGGTCAGGGGCGTCGTATCAACCACGGCGCGAGCGTACGCGCCCCTGCGGCACTGTTGCCAACGGGCGAACCCTCAGGCACGGTGACCTGAAGGACCGGCTTACATCCCATGCGTCCGGAGGCGCCGATGTCCCAAGTCTTCTCCGAGGAGACCCATCGCAACCTGCTCGCCCGTATTCCGCACTGCACCGGTCGTGAGATCTCCGACTGGCTCCGCACCGTCGAAGAAGGCCCCGCTCTCTTCCGCTTCGAAGAGAAGGTCAGCTGGCTCCGCGCCGAACACAACCTCGCGTACGGCCACGCGAAAGCGATCATCCACGAGTACGACCTGAGGAGGGCCGCGCGCAAACTGCTCTAGGCGCGTACTGGTCTTGATGACGAGACGACGAAGGGCCCCGGAGATCCGGGGCCCTTTCGCACACCCGCGGCGTGGTGCCGCGAGGGGTGAGCTGCTAGTCGTTGCTGCTGAGGATCGAGATGAGCCTCAGGAACTCGAGGTAGATCCACACCAGCGTCAGCGTGAGACCGAAGGCCGCGAGCCATGCCTCCTCGCGCGGGGCGCCGTACGCCAGACCGTCCTCGACCTGCTTGAAGTCCAGGGCGAGGAAGCAGGCGCCGAGCAGGATGCCGATGACGCCGAAGACGACACCGAGCGCACCGCTGCGGAAGCCGAGGCCGTCACCGCCGCCGAACACCGCGAACAGCAGGTTCACTGCCATCAGCAGGACGAATCCGAGTGCCGCGGCCATCACGAAGCCGTAGAAGCGGCGGTTGACGCGGATCCAGCCCGCCTTGTAGGCGATCAGCACGCCGGCGAAGACCGCCATCGTGCCGAGCACCGCCTGCATGGCCGCACCGCTCGCGATGCGGTTGTCGACGATGCTGGAGACGACGCCGAGGAAGACACCCTCGAACGCGGCGTACGTCAGGATCAGCGCCGGGGACGGCTTGCGCTTGAAGGACTGCACGAGCGCCAGGACCATGCCGATCAGCGCGGCACCGATACCGATGCCGTAACTGCGGCTGATGTTGGCGTCGTCCACCGGCAGCAGCGCCCAGGAGAGCGCGGCCGTGACGACGAGCACGCCGAGCGTGGACGCCGTGCGGATGACGACGTCGTCCATCGTCATCCGGTCGGTGGTGACCGGGGCCTGCGGCGCGCCGTACTGAAGGTCCTGCTGCGCGTACGGGTTCTGCGCGTACGGGTTGGCGGTCTGCTGGGCGTACGGGTTGCCCTGCGTGGCGACGGCGGGTCCCCCGGCCTGCGGCGCGGTGTTGAAGCCCGCGTAGCCGTTGTCGCGGCTGAACCCCCGTCGCGAGAAGACCGGGTTTCTGCTCCTCATTTCACTCCTCCATGGCCAGTCTGCGTGGCCTTGGCTCAAGAGTAATAGGTAGGCAAAGGATTGACCCTAGTGCTTGGGGAGGATCTTTCCCTCTTCGTGCTGCGCAACACGCTACGCGGGTCCGTGATTCCCGACACCCGAGGGGCCCGTTTCATGACCGACCTGCGACATTGCGGCGATCATCACGCGACGGGGAGGCCCGCGCAGGCCTCGGCCACGTCGGTCTCGGCGGCGCGGGACGAGGTGAGGTGGTCCAGACGGGCGACCTGGAGGCGGTCCTCGAGGGGCGGGCACCCATGCATCACGGCCGCCGGTCGGCAAGGTCGCTCCGCTCCTCACCGGCGCCCAGACGGCGGTGCGCATCGGTCAGGCGTTCGTTTGCGAAAGCAAACGAGAGCTGTCAGCGGTCGCGCCGTGAAGTCTTTGATGGAGAGGGCACCGAAACGGGGCCGCGGGTGCGGCCCGGTGTGCGTGGGAAGTGCCCGGAGCCGGACTTGAACCGGCACGCCCGCGAAGGGGCAGCGAGGTTTAAGCTCGCCGTGTCTGCATTCCACCATCCGGGCAGGCCATGGGCTCCGCAAAGAGATCCCGAGCCTATCGGGGCGCCTCCCTCCCACAACCGGCGCTCGGGATCGATGTTGTCTTATTTTATTGATGTCTGAGGGTGCATCAGACACCGGGGCAGGCCATCCGCACTTGCCAACAGCCTTGCGTGTGACGTGCGGCGGCGCATGCGGAATGACGGAATTTCACCGCCAGAACGAGGGGGCTCCACCTGTTCTTGACCGGCCCTCGACTCAGGGCCGCCGTCATCCCCAGGTATGACTCAACCGCGCGTGGTCCGACCCGAGTCGCCCTCCGGAACGGGAGCAGCGGCTGACTACACGGCGCCTCGCCGACAGGACGATGGAACAGCGTCGGGGAAACGTCCCGGCACCACTTTTCCGTGTCGTCCTCGTCCCACAGGAGCGTCTTTCCGTGACCACCACCGCATCCATCGCCGGACGGTCCACCGCCGTGGCCGCAAGCGCCACGGATCTGTCGAAGATCTACGGACAGGGCGAGACCCAGGTGGTCGCCCTGGACCGCGTCTCCGTCGACTTCCGGCAGGCCGAGTTCACCGCGATCATGGGCCCCTCCGGTTCCGGCAAGTCCACGCTGATGCACTGCGTGGCCGGACTCGACACCTTCTCCTCCGGTTCGGCGCGCATCGGCGACACCGAACTCGGCTCGCTGAAGGACAAGCAGCTCACCAAGTTGCGCCGTGACAAGATCGGCTTCATCTTCCAGGCGTTCAACCTGCTGCCCACCCTGACCGCCCTGGAGAACATCACGCTCCCCATGGACATCGCGGGCCGCAAGCCGGACAAGCAGTGGCTGGACGACGTGATCCGGATGGTCGGCCTCGCGGACCGGCTGGGCCACCGACCCTCCCAGCTGTCCGGCGGCCAGCAGCAGCGCGTCGCCGTCGCGCGGGCCCTCGCAGCCCGGCCCGAGATCATCTTCGGTGACGAGCCGACCGGAAACCTCGACTCGCGCTCCGGAGCCGAGGTGCTCGGCTTCCTGCGCAACTCGGTGCGCGAGCTCGGGCAGACGGTCGTGATGGTGACCCACGACCCGGTCGCCGCCGCCTACGCGGACCGGGTCGTCTTCCTGGCGGACGGACGGATCGTCGACGAGATGTACGGGCCGACGGCCGACTCGGTGCTCGACCGCATGCCGCGCCCTTCCGGGGAGCGCCCGCAGGCCCCCGCGTCCGACGCCAAGGGCCGCACCCGCTGAAGCGCCACCGCCCGCCCGTCCGCCCCTCTCACTGAGAAGAACCCCCATGTTCCGTACCGCCCTGCGCAACGTACTCGCGCACAAGGCCCGGCTCCTGATGACCGTGCTCGCCGTCATGCTCGGCGTGGCGTTCGTGTCGGGGACGCTGGTCTTCACCAACACCATCTCCCAGGCGTACCAGAAGAGTTCCGCCAAGGGCTTCGACCACGTCGACGTCGCCGTGCGGCCCGAGTACCAGGACGCCGAGGGCGACCGGGTCGGCAAGGCGCCCGAGCTGACGCGTGCGGTGCTCGAGCGCAGCGCGCGGGTGCCGGGCGCCGCCTCCGCCATCGGCGTCGTCAGCGGCTTCGCCGCCCTGGCCGGCAAGGACGGCGAGCTGATCGGCAACGGCTTCCAGTCCCAGGGCGGCAACTACTGGGGCGCGAAGGACCCGCGCTACCCGCTGGTCGCCGGGCACGCCCCGAAGGGCCCCGGCGAGATCCTCATCGACGCCGAGACCGCAGACCGCGCCGGCTACCAGGTCGGCGACACCGTACGGATGTCGGTCGACGGGCCCGTCCTGACGCCGGTCGTCACCGGCATCTTCACCACCGACGACGGCAACGTCGCCGCCGGCGGCAGCCTCGCCCTGTTCGACACGGCCACCGCCCAGCGGCTGTTCGGCAAGGAGGGCACCTACGACGAGATCGCCGTGGCGGCGAAGGCGGGCGTCACGCAGGCCGCGCTCAAGGCGGAACTGGACCGGGCCCTGCCGAAGGACGTCACCAAGACCATCACGGGCGAGCGGCTCGCCGACGACCAGGCCGAGGCGATCGCCGCGTCGATGGGCGGGATGCGGCAGGGCCTGCTGGTGTTCGCGGGCATCGCCCTGTTCGTCGGCACCTTCATCATCGCCAACACCTTCACCATGCTGGTCGCCCAGCGCACCCGGGAGCTGGCGCTGCTGCGCGCCGTCGGCGCCTCCCGCAGGCAGGTCACGCGGTCGGTGCTGATCGAGGCGTTCGTGGTCGGCGTGGCCGCCGCCGTGACCGGGCTGCTCGCCGGCATCGGCATCGGCGCCGGGCTGCGGTCCCTGATGGGCTCGCTCGGCGCGACCGTGCCCGACGGGCCGCTCGTCGTCACCCCCGGCACGGTCGGCACCGCCCTCGCGGTCGGCGTCCTCGTCACGATGCTCGCGGCGTGGCTGCCCGGCCGGCGCGCGGCGAAGATCCCGCCGGTTGCCGCGATGAGCAGCGTGCACGCGAAGGCGACCACCAAGTCGCTGGTGCTGCGCAACACGCTGGGCGCGCTGTTCTCGGCGGCGGGCGTCGCCGTCGTGCTGGCGGCGACCACGATGAACGGCTCGGACGGGCAGGCCCCGATGGGCCTCGGCGCGGTGCTGCTGATCATCGGCGTGTTCATCCTGACGCCGCTGCTGTCCCGGCCGATGATCGCCGCCGCCGCGCCCGTGCTGCGCGTGTTCGGCATCTCCGGCAAGCTCGCCCGGCAGAACTCGGTGCGCAACCCGCGCCGCACGGCCGCCACCGCCTCCGCGCTGATGATCGGCCTGACCCTCATCACCGGCATGACCGTGATGGCGGGCAGCCTGCAGAAGTCCATCGACAAGATGGCCTCGGCGGCGATCCGCGCCGACTACGTGGTGTCCATGGCGAACGGCAACCCGCTCTCCCCCGACGTCGAGAAGAAGCTGAGGCAGACCGACGGCGTCACGGCCACCAGCCCGCTGCGCAACGCGCCGTCCCGCATCGACGGCGAGACCGAGTACCTGACCGGCGTCGACGGCTCCACCATCGGTGAGCTGACCGACCTGGAGATGGAGACCGGCGCCTTCGAGGTGGGCGGCAGCCGGGTCGTCGTCGACGACGACACCGCGAAGACGCACGGCTGGCGGACCGGGTCCGCGTTCACCGTCTCCTACGAGGACGGCGAGAAGCAGCGGCTGACCGTCGCCGGGGTCTACGTCGGCAACGAGATGATCCGCGGCATCATGCTCGACACGGCGACCCTCACCCCGCACCAGAGCGACCCGGCCGACATGCAGGTCATGGTGAAGACGTCCGCGGGGGCGTCCGACGCGGTGAAGGACCGGCTGGAGAAGACGCTGGGCAGCAACCCGGCGATGCGCGTCCAGGACAAGAAGGACATCTCCAACGACATCGCGCAGATGTTCACCCTGATGCTGAACATGGTCTACGGCCTGCTGGCGATGGCCGTGATCGTCGCGGTCCTCGGCGTGATCAACACCCTGGCCATGTCGGTGTTCGAGCGCTCCCAGGAGATCGGCATGCTGCGCGCCATCGGCCTGGACCGCCGGGGCATCAAGCGGATGGTCCGCCTGGAGTCCCTGGTCATCTCGCTGTTCGGCGGGGTGCTGGGCATCGGTCTGGGCGTGTTCTTCGGCTGGGCGGCCGGTGAACTGCTGGCCAGCAGGATGGCGACGTACGAACTGGTGCTGCCCTGGGGGCGGATGGCCGTGTTCCTGCTGCTGGCGGCGACCGTCGGTGTGCTGGCCGCGCTGTGGCCGGCGCGGCGGGCGGCCCGCCTGAACACGCTCCAGGCGATCAAGGCGGAGTAGCAGCCGGTGTGTGTGCGGGCCCCGTCCTTCCCGCTCGGAGGGACGGGGCCCGGTCGTTCAGTTCCAGGTGCGCGAGCGCAGCGGCAGCCCGGAGACGCCCGACTGCGGGGTCTTCACGGCCAGAACCTGGTTGACGCCGATCCGGTTGCGCTCGAAGGCCAGTGCCGACGCCGCCATGTACAGGCGCCACACGCGGGCCCGTCCGGGGCCGGCGAGCTGCATGGCGCGCCGCCAGTCGGCCTCCAGGTTGGCCACCCAGCGGCGCAGCGTCAGCGCGTAGTGCTCGCGGATCGACTCCACGTCGCGCACCTCGAACCCGGCGCGCTCCAACTGGGTGACCGTGGTGCCGAGCGGGGCCAGCTCCCCGTCCGGGAAGACGTAGGCGTCGATGAACTCGTTGACGTGGTACGCCGATTCGTCGCGCGCGGGGCGGCGGGCGATCTGGTGGTTGAGAAGCCGCCCGCCGGGCCTGAGCAGGCCGTGCAGTTCGCGCGCGTACTCCAGGTAGCGGTCGGAGCCGACGTGTTCGGCCATGCCGATGGAGGAGATCGCGTCGTAGGGGCCGTCGCGGACGTCCCGGTAGTCCTGGACGCGGATCTCGACCCGGTCGGTGAGCCCTTCGTCGGCGACGCGCTTGCGGGCGTAGGCGGCCTGCTCCTGGGAGAGCGTGATGCCGACGACGCTCACGCCGTGCTCGCGGGCGGCCTGGATGGCCATGGAGCCCCAGCCGCAGCCGACGTCCAGCAGCCGCTGACCGGGGGTCAGGGCGAGCTTGCGGCAGACCAGTTCGAGCTTGTCGCGCTGGGCGTCCTCCAGGGTGCCGCCCTCGGACTCGGGAGCCTGCCAGTAGGCGCAGGAGTACACCATGGACGGGCCGAGGACGATCTCGTAGAAGTCGTTGCCGACGTCGTAGTGGTGGCTGATCGCGCGTCTGTCGGTGCGCCTGGTGTGCAGGTGGCCGCGGTGCCCGCGGACCTCCTCGCGGGGCGGGGCGGGCGGCAGTGGCGGCCCGGCGAGCTTCACGAGCCCGCGCGCCGCCGCCCGCACCCCGGGGTCGCGCAGGGCCTCCTTCAGGCTGCGGGCGTCCTCGTCGCGCTCCCAGAGGAAGCCGGCGAGCGAGGTGAGCGCGGTGTAGAGGTCGCCGTCGACGTCCAGGTCGCCGGCCACCCAGGCGCGGGCCAGGCCCAGTTCGCCCGGCTTCCACAGCAGACGGCGCAGCGCGCGGCGGTTGCGGACGATCACGGTGGGCGCGCCCGGCGGGCCCGCCGCCGAACCGTCCCAGGCGCGGATGCGCACCGGGAGCGGGACTCCCAGCAACTGTTCGAAGAGGCTGTTCAGCCGCAGCGCGGCGTCTGCCATGACGCACACCTCCGTGAGGACGATCCCGGACGAGCCCTTCCTACGTAAACACCGGGACGCCGTTCGTACAGTCCCGCATTGGGGTTGTGTGCGGGTAAAACCACTGCGGGCGCACGCAGTCGGGTGAACCCGTGGCGGGTGGCGGGAACGCCGAAGGGGCCGCCCGCACCACGGATGGCGGGCGGCCCCTTCGGGCCAGGACGGTGACCGGAAGGTCAGGAGGCCTTGGCCTTCTCCTCGGTCTTCTCGGCCACCGGCGCGGCGACCGGCGCCGGCTTGGCGGCCTCGTAGAACTCCTCGCGCGGCGTCTCGATCGCGCCGAGGGAGACGACCTCGCGCTTGAGGAACATGGCGAGCGTCCAGTCGGCGAGGACACGGATCTTGCGGTTCCAGGTCGGCATCGCCATGCCGTGGTAGCCACGGTGCATGTACCAGGCGAGACGGCCCTTGAGCTTGATCTTCACCTTGCCGAAGATGATGACGGCCACGCCCTTGTGCAGGCCGAGGCCCGCGACGGCGCCCTTGTTGGCGTGGCTGTACTCCTTCTGCGGGAAGCCCCGCATGCCGGAGATCACGTTGTCGCCGAGCACCTTGGCCTGCCGCAGCGCGTGCTGCGCGTTCGGCGGGCACCAGGCGTTCTCGTTGCCGGCCTTGCGGCCGACCAGGTCCGGGACCTGGGCGTTGTCGCCCGCGGCCCAGATGTAGTCGGTGCCCTTGACCTGGAGCGTCGGTTCGCAGTCGACGTGACCGCGCGGGCCGAGAGGCAGGCCGAAGCGGGCCAGGGCCGGGTTCGGCTTGACGCCCGCGGTCCAGACGATCGTGTTGGAGTCGACCTCGAGGCCGTTCTTCAGCACCACGTGGCCGTCGACGCAGGACTCCATGGAGGTGGAGA
The DNA here is from genome assembly GCF_040682395.1 of Streptomyces sp. NPDC051207. Classification (NCBI taxonomy): domain Bacteria; kingdom Bacillati; phylum Actinomycetota; class Actinomycetes; order Kitasatosporales; family Streptomycetaceae; genus Streptomyces; species Streptomyces sp. NPDC051207. Next base: position 71,689 of record NZ_JBFBAX010000006.1, read on the forward strand.
GGTAGACCTCGACGCCGCGGCCCTCGAGGTGCTCCTTGCCGTACTTGCCGAGCTTGGGACCGACCTCGGGGAGGATCTTGTCGGCGGCGTCGACGAGGATGAAGCGCATGTCCTCACGGGACACGTTCTGGTAGTACTTCGCGGCGTACCGGGCCATGTCCTCGACCTCGCCGACGGTCTCCGCACCGGCGAAGCCACCGCCCACGAAGACGAAGGTGAGCGCCTTGCGGCGGATCTCCTCGTCGGTGGTGGAGGCAGCCTTGTCGAGCTGCTCGAGGACGTGGTTGCGCAGGCCGATGGCCTCCTCGACGCCCTTCATGCCGATGCCCTGCTCGGCGAGGCCGGGGATCGGGAAGGTGCGGGAGACCGCGCCCATCGCGACGACCAGGTAGTCGAAGGGCAGCTCGTACGCCTCGCCGACCAGCGGGGCGACGGTGGCGACCTTGCGGTCCTGGTCGATGGTGGTGACCCGGCCGGTGAGGATCTCCGCCTTGGGGAGCACGCGTCGCAACGGGACGACGACGTGCCGCGGGGAGATGCTGCCGGCGGCGGCTTCGGGGAGGAAGGGCTGGTAGGTCATGTACGAGCGCGGGTCGACGACCGTGACGGTCGCCTCGCCGTAGCGCATCTTCTTCAGGATGCGACGAGCTGCGTACAGGCCTACGTACCCACCGCCTACTACGAGGATCCTGGGACGCTCCGTGGTGCTCATGCCATCGAGTATCCACCCGCCCCAGGGGGGTGGCTCGTGCGCCCCTTCACAAGCTCCGACAGGGCTTGTGCTAGACTCCGCGGCCCACTTGGCCGGGGCGGTGGCGGCGAGGGTGCGCCCGTGTCCCGTTCGACCGGGTGTCAAGGGCGCGTGAGCTGCCTCTCTGGCTCGTCCGGCGGTGTGTGAGGGGTCCGTGGAGCCGCTCCGGAAGACGGTGGGCGGGCGGCCCGGATCCGGTCTTCTGAACGCCTCCGAAGGGCTGTTGGACCCCTGGGAGGGTCAATGGGCCGCGTTCGGCGCCACGACCGGGCCCAATTCCTTGTGAAGAACTTCACGAACTTTCTCGCCGGGGCCTCCCCGAGGGGCCCGATCGGGGCACCTCGGGGCGCTCATACGCCGTCCGACCTGCTCAGCGGAGACGGCCGCCGGTCCCCCGGCGGCCGCCTCGACGGGCCTGTGCCGCCAGTCGGCGGGCCTGTGCCGAAGCCGTCCGTCGACGGCCTGTGCCGCCGGTCAACGGATCTGTGCCGCCGCCGCGAAGGCGATGCCGTCCAGGATGTCGTGTTCGCTCACCACGACTTCCTCGGCGCCCGTGCGCTCCATGATCGTCAGCAGGATCAGGGCGCCCGCGGCGATCACATCGACACGGCCCGGGTGCATGGACGGCACCGCGGCGCGCTCGGCGTGCGTGGAGTGCAGCAGCCAGTCCGTGATCTCCCGGACGCGCTCGCGCGGGACACGGGAGTGGTGGATCGCCGCCGAGTCGTACTCCGGCAGCTCCTGGGCGATCGCCGAGACCGTCGTGACCGAGCCCGCGAGACCGACCAGGGTCCGCGCCTCGCGCAGCGGCACCGTCTCCTCGGCCAGGTCCAGGGCCGCCGCGATGTCGGCCCGCATCGCCGCGATCTGCTCCTCGGCCGGCGGGTCGGCCACCGCCCCGTCCGTCACCAGGTGCCGCTCGGTCATCCGGACGCAGCCGACGTCGACGGAGCGGGCCGCGCGCACCCGGTCGTCGCCGACGACGAACTCGGTCGAGCCGCCGCCGATGTCCACGACCAGGAACGGCCGGTGCAGGTCCCGGCGCCCCGTCAGCTCCCTGGTCGCTCCGGTGAAGGAGAACTCGGCCTCCTGGCCGCCGGTGACGACCTCGGGCTCGACGCCGAGGATGTCCAGCACGCCCCGCACGAAGTCGTCGCGGTTCTCGGCGTCGCGGGAGGCGGAGGTGGCGACGAAGCGGACCCGCTCGGCGCCGTGCCCCTTGATGATCTCGGCGTACTCCCGGCAGGCCGCGAAGGTCCGCTCCAGCGCCTCGGGGGCGAGCCGGCCGGTGCGGTCGACGCCCTGGCCGAGCCGGACGATGGTCATCCGGCGGTCCAGGTCGACCAGCTCGCCGGTGGCGGGGTCGCAGTCCGCGACGAGCAGCCGGATGGAGTTCGTACCGCAGTCGATGGCGGCGACCCGGGTCACTTCGCCTCCTCCCCCGTGCCGGTCACGCAGGAGCCCTTGCGCCACCATTCCGGCAGCATCGCCAGGGCCTCGTCGCCCAGCGGGTTCACACCGGGTCCGGCCGCCAGCGAGTGGGCGACCAGGACGTGCAGGCACTTCACCCGGTCCGGCATACCGCCGGCGCTGGGGAAGTTCCGCAGCTCCTCGATCTCGTCCCGGCGCCGGAGGTAGTCCTCGTGCGCGGCCCGGTAGGTGGCGGCCAGCTCCGGGTCGGCGGCGAGCCGCTCCGTCATCTCCTTCATCACGCCGTTCGCCTCCAGCGTGCCGATCGCCGAGTTCGCCTTCGGGCACGTCAGGTAGTACAGCGTCGGGAAGGGCGTGCCGTCGGGCAGCCGGGGCGCCGTCTCCACGACGTCGGGCTGCCCGCAGGGGCAGCGGTGCGCGATGGCCCGCAGGCCGCGCGGCGGGCGCCCGAGCTGCTGCGTGAAGGCCTCGACGTCCGCGTCGGTGGGCTCGGTGCGCGGGGTGGGCGGCGGGGGCGTTTCCATACCTGTCTTTCTCGGCCTGTCCTTCTCGACCTGTCTGTGCGGACCTGTCCGTTGCGACCTGTCCGTTTCGCTGTGTCACTCGGCGGCGTCGGACCTGTCGACCCCGTCCCAGATGTTCGAGTACCAGGGGCGGTCGGCCCGTCCCTGGTCGGCGCGGGACTGCCGGCCGGCGCCCGGGTCGACCACGATGTAGCCGGTCTCCCCGGGCATCACGTAGTGCAGCCGCTGCCGGATCTGCTGCTCGGCGTACGCGTCGTCCTGCCAGCGCGCCTTGAGGTCGCGCAGCCGTTCGACGCGCTCCTTCGCCTGACGCTTCTGCCGCTCCAGGTCGGCGATCTCGGCGCGCTGAGAGACGTACTGCCGCATCGGGTAGGCCAGGGCCACCACCAGGGAGCAGACCACCAGGGCGAGCAGCGCGGCCCGGCCGGTCAGCCGGGAGCGGCGGGCCTGGCGCCGGGTCTGCGAGCGGTAGACCCGGGCCGCGGTCTGTTCTCCGAGCAGCTTGAGCCTGGTCGTGGTGGAGAACCGCTCCCGGTCCTTCACGGCCATGTCCCCGCCTCCCGTTCACACGCGCGTACGTCCCCGCACACGGTACGGGACCGGGTACGGGGACGTACGTACGACGCTGCCTCTGCGGCCGGGTCGGCGGGGGTCAGCCCTTGAAGCGCGGGAAGGCGCTGCGGCCGGCGTACACCGCGGCGTCGTCGAGGATCTCCTCGATGCGCAGCAACTGGTTGTACTTGGCGACGCGCTCGGAGCGGGCCGGGGCGCCGGTCTTGATCTGGCCGCAGTTGGTGGCGACGGCCAGGTCGGCGATGGTGACGTCCTCGGTCTCGCCGGAGCGGTGGGACATCATGCACTTGAAGCCGCTGCGCTGGGCCAGCTCGACGGCGTCCAGGGTCTCGGTCAGCGAGCCGATCTGGTTGACCTTGACGAGCAGCGCGTTGGCGGCGCCCTCCTCGATGCCGCGGGCCAGGCGCTCGGGGTTGGTGACGAACAGGTCGTCGCCGACGAGCTGGACCTTGTCGCCGAGCTTCTCGGTGATGGTCTTCCAGCCCTCCCAGTCGTCCTCGAACAGCGGGTCCTCGATGGAGACCAGCGGGTACGCCTCGACCAGCTCGGCGTAGTACTCGGTCATCTCGGCCGCCGAGCGCTCCTTGCCCTCGAAGAGGTAGGAGCCGTCCTTGTAGAACTCGGAGGCGGCGACGTCGAGCGCCAGGGCGATCTGGGAGCCGGGGGTGTAACCGGCCTCCTTGATCGCCTCCAGGATGAGGTCGAGGGCCTCGCGGTTGGAGCCGAGGTTCGGGGCGAAGCCGCCCTCGTCGCCGAGGCCGGTGGCCAGGCCCTTGCCCTTCAGCACCTTCTTGAGGGTGTGGTAGACCTCGGTGCCCCAGCGCAGCGCCTCGGAGAAGGACTCCGCGCCGATCGGGGCGATCATGAACTCCTGGATGTCCACGTTGGAGTCGGCGTGCGAGCCGCCGTTCAGGATGTTCATCATCGGCACCGGCAGCAGGTGCGCGTTCGGGCCGCCGAGGTAGCGGAACAGCGGCAGGTCGCTGGCCTCGGATGCGGCGTGCGCGACGGCGAGCGAGACGCCGAGGATGGCGTTGGCGCCGAGGGAGCCCTTGTTGTCGGTGGCGTCCAGGTCGAACATCGCCTGGTCGATCAGGCGCTGCTCGGTGGCGTCGTAGCCGACCAGCTCCGGGCCGATCTGCTCGATGACGGCCAGGACGGCCTTCTCGACGCCCTTGCCCTGGTAGCGGTTCGGGTCGCCGTCGCGGAGCTCGATGGCCTCGAAGGCGCCGGTGGAGGCGCCGGACGGGACGGCGGCACGACCCGTGCTGCCGTCGTCGAGGCCGACCTCGACCTCGACCGTGGGGTTGCCTCGGGAGTCCAGGATTTCCCGGGCTACGACGACGTCGATGGACGGCACGAGCATCTCCTTCTTGGGATGTGACGCTGGAAGTGCGGGGCACGTGAGCCTCGGCGGCCCTGGGCGTGCCATGCGACTAGAGCCTAACCGCCCCCGGGCCGTCGGCCAGCCGACCGACCGTCCCGTGGACAGACAGACGGTACCCATTGTTCATCGACGGAACAAAGGGGGTGGTGGGTGAAGAGTGGGGGAAGAGGCGGGGGCGCGAGGGCGGCGCGGACGCGGGAGGGCGGGCGCGTGGGCGCGGGGGGGGGATGGCTCCGGGGTGGCGTGTGGCGCGCGTGGGGGCGGGCACGTGGCGCGCGTGGGCGTGGCGCGCGTGGGCGTGGCGCGCGTGGGCGTGAAAAAACCCCGCCCCGGTGCGTACGGGGGACGACGCACCGGGGCGGGGAGCCCGTGGGGACGGGGGCGGCTCTCACGGGACCCTGTCAGGGGACGGGCCCGCTCCGTGAGGGCGCCGGGGTTCGGATCGAACCGCGGATCACTTCAGGTGCAGCTGCTGACCCGGGTAGATGAGGTCGGCGTCCTCCACGATGTCCTTGTTCAGCTTGAACAGCTTCGCCCAGCCGCCCTTGACGTCGTGCTCCTCGGCGATGGTGCTGAGGGTGTCGCCCTTGACGACCTTGTACTCGCCGTCGCCCTTCTTGACCTTCTTGCCGGTCGGCGTGGTGACGGTCTTCTTCGCGGCCGGACGCTCCTGCGAGCGGGAGGCGGGCTGCTCGGCCGAGCGGTCGGTGGTGGCGGTGTCGCCACCCGCGCTCTGGCCGGAGCCCGACGCGGAGCTGCCGGAGCCCGACGCGGAGCCGCCGTCGTACGACGCGTTCGACAGGCCGGTGCCGCAGACCGGCCAGGCACCCTTGCCCTGGCCCGCGAGCACCTTCTCGGCGATCTCGATCTGCTGCGCCTTGGTGGCCTGGTCGGCGGTGGAGGCGTACTGCGTGCCGCCGAAGGCCGCCCAGGTGGAGGCGGAGAACTGCAGACCGCCGTAGTAGCCGTTGCCGGTGTTGATGGACCAGTTGCCGCCGGACTCGCACTGGGCGACGGTCTCCCACTCGGAGGCGGTGGCGGCGGAAGCGGTGCCGGACGCCATCAGCGGGGCGGCGACGGCGGCGCCGGTGACACCGGCGATGGCGATGGCGCGAGTGGCCTTGGACGGACGACGGTGCTTGCCCTTGCCGGAAAACAGCATGGTTGGATCCCCTCACCGACGCCTACGAGGTGAGCTGTCGGGTTCGGGCCGGTTGAGTTGCCCGGCCGCACGGCACCTCACGGTGCGCGCGGCTTCACCCCAAGCCGGTTCCAGCACAACTGCCGGTTCCGGCACCTACCTTGGGTCCCCCGCTCCTGCCTACGGCGCTTGACGCGACGACTGTAACCGGGCCGCCACTGGCAGGATTCGGCGTTGCGGCGGCCGGTGCCCGCGATGGCGAGCGATCTCGACCGTAGCCACGCGCCCCACCGAATTTCAAAGACGATCAGGGCTTCTGAGACCTATCTCTCACCGCGTTTAAAACGGACATTGCACGGCGAACCAGGACGCGAACTGCCGCTACTTTTCGGCCGTTTCGCCCTGCACCGCAAGCTTCTGACCGGGCAGGATGAGGTCCGGGTCGCCGCCCACCTCTTCCTCGTTCGCGGTGTACAGCTCGCGCCATCCGCCGCGGAGGTCGAGGGAGTCGGCGATGGACCAGAGACTGTCTCCCGCGCGGACGGTATAGGTGCCGTCCACGGCATCCCGGGCGGCCGCGCCGCGCGAGGCGTGCCGTCCGGCGGAGCCGCCCTCACGGTCGCCGCCGACGACTTCCTCGGCGCTGGGGCCGCGGTGGCGGCCGGCGCCGGTCCCGCCGGTTTCCGAGCCTTCCGAAACGCCGTCACTCTGCCCGGACTTGTCCGAGTCGTCCCGCTTGGTGAGGTCGACGGATTCGCCGGATTCGTCCGTGATGACCGTGCCATCGGCGGTGGCCGTGGAGTCCGCGGAGTCCGAAGAGTCGGTGGTCGCCCCGCCGGGCGAGGTCGAGGCCGAGGGGGACGGCGAGGCCGATGCCGACGCGCTCGACTCGCCCGAGCCGTCCAGCGAGTCGAGCAAAACGGATGAATCGGAAGTATCCCCAGATTCGGGTGACTCGGACACGCCCGTGTCCACTGCGGCGTCACCGCTGTCGCCGTCGAGCCCGGCGAGCAGCCCACAGGTCGGCCAGGCGTCGGCGCCCTTGTCGGCGAGGATGCGCTCGGCGACGGCTATCTGCTGCGAGCGGCTCGCCTGGTCGGCGCTGGACGCGAAGTCGAGACCGCCGTACGCCTCCCAGTCCTCCTGGGTCACCTGGAGCCCGCCGTAGTAGCCGTTGCCCGTGTTCTGGCTCCAGGAGCCTCCGGTCTCGCACTCCGCGACCCGGTCCCACGAGGCGCCGTCGGCCGCACTGGCGCCGGTGGCGCCCAGCAGCGGGATGGCGATGGCGGAGCCGGTCACTCCGGCCGCGACAAGGAGAGCCGGAGCCTGGCGGGGGCGACGGTGACGACCGTTCCCGGAGAGCATGCGGGGACCTTTCGCGAGGCAGCGGTGAACGGCGCGGCGAATGGACTCGGCGCCACGCTGATCCGTGAACGTATAGGCATTCGATCACTTGTCACAAGTTCATGCCGCGCAGATCACGTGAAGATCACAGACTTGACCGCGTGTCATGTTTGCCCGCCCGCGTGCCGGCAGGCGTGCGGTCAGCGTCTCGGGGTGAACTCGACCGGCAGGGTGCGCAGTCCCCGCATGATGAGCCCGCCGCGCCACCGCAACTGGTCCGGTTCCACGGCCAGTCGCAGGTCCGGCAGGCGGGTCAGGAGCGTGGCGAGCGCGGTCTGTCCCTCCAGGCGGGCGAGCGGGGCGCCGAGGCAGTAGTGGATGCCGTGCCCGTACCCGAGGTGCTGGTTGTCCTTGCGGCCGAGGTCGAGGACGTCCGGGTCGGCGAACCGCTCCGGGTCCCGGTCCGCCGCGGCCAGCACGACGAGGACGGGGTCGCCGGGCGCGATGTCCTGGCCGCCGATGGTGAGCGGTTCGGTGGCGAACCGCCAGGTGGCCAGCTCCACCGGGCCGTCGTAGCGCAGGAGTTCCTCCACGCCGGTGGCGAGCAGGTCGTGTTCGCCCGCGGCGAGGGAGTCCTGGAGGCGGGCGCGCTGCCCGGGGTGGGTGAGGAGGGCGTAGGTGCCGTTGCCTATCAGGTTGACCGTGGTCTCGAAGCCGGCGAACAGCAGGATGAACGCCATCGCCGCCGCCTCCTTCTCGGTGAGGTGCTCGCCGTGGTCGGAGGCGCGGATCAGGCCGGAGATGAGGTCCTCGCCGGGGGCCGGTTCGGCCGGCAGGGCGGCGCGCTTGCGGTGGATGAGGTCGGCGAGATAGCCGCGCACCTTCTTCACGGACCGGGCGACCCCGCCGCGGGGCCCGCCGCCGTGCCGGATCATCATGCCCGCCCAGTCGCGGAAGTCGTCCTGGTCCTCGCGGGGGACGCCGAGCAGGTCGCAGATGGCGTAGATGGGCAGCGGGAAGGCGAACTCGTGGATGAGGTCGGCGGAGCCCCGGTCGGCGAAGCCGTCGATGAGCCGGTCGGTGAGTTCCTGCACGCGGGGCGCGAACTCGGCGACGCGGCGGGGCGTGAACGCCTTGCTGACCAGCCGGCGGAGCCTGGTGTGGTCCGGGGGGTCGATGTTGAGCAGATGGGTCATCAGCTCGGCCTTGCGTTCCCCGGGGATGCCGGTCTTGCCCTTGGCGTGCTCGGGTTCGTCGTGGTGTGCCGGGTTCTTGGACAGGCGCTGGTCGGCGAGGGCCTGCTTGGCGTCGGCGTGGCGGGTGACCAGCCAGGCCTCCACGCCGCTCGGCAGCCGGGTGCGGTGCACGGGGGCGTGCTCGCGCAGCCAGGCGTAGGCGGGGTAGGGGTCGGTGGCGGACTCCCAGGTGAACAGTTCGGGCGCGGTGGGGCGGGGGTGGGGCGGGCCGGCCATGTGCCCGGTGGTGTCCCGGGCGCGGGTCACGACCGCTCCGCGGCTCTGATGGCGTCGCGGTAGGCCCGTGCCGCCGCTCTCAGGGCCGCCTCCGGGTCCACGCCCTCCGCCTCCGCCCGCACCGCCAGCGTCAGCAGCTCGTAGCCGATGCCCCCGGTCCGGGGGACGTCCACGCTCAGGCCTGCCGTGCGGACCCGGGAGGCCAGCTTGGCCGCCAGGGCCAGGCCGGGCTGGCCGAGGGGGACGCCGTCGGTGACCGACGTGCGCTGCTTCTCCTCCGCCTTGGTGCGCAGCCAGTGCTCCTTGACCTCCTCGGGGGTGGTCGCCGTGGCGTCGCCGAAGACGTGCGGGTGGCGGTGGACGAGCTTGGCGACGATCGTGCCCGCCACGTCGTCGATGGAGAACGGCGCGTCCGGGTCCTCCTCGGCGATGCGGGCGTGGAAGACGACCTGGAGCAGGACGTCGCCCAGTTCCTCGCGCAGCTCGTCGCGGTCGCCCTCCTCGATCGCCTCGACCAGCTCGTACGCCTCCTCGATGCCGTACTTCGCCAGTCCCCTGTGGGTCTGCCGGGAGGACCACGGGCACTCGGCGCGGATGCGGTCCATGACCTGGACGAGGTCGAGCAGGCGGGCGCCGGGCAGGTCGTAGGAGGCGGGCAGCAGCTCCAGCTCCGGCAGGGGCGTCCGGCCGGAGCCCGCGAGGCGCGCCAGGCCGTCGGTGAGGGCCGGCTCGCCCTCGCCGGACGCCACGACGACCACCGTGCGACCGCCGGCGCAGGCGCCGACGAGTTCCTCGGCGGTCGGGGACGCCTCCTCGACCGCTGTGCCGGCCTCCCGCAGATACGGCAGCTGCGGGTGCGCGCCGTCCGCGCACAGCACGCGGTCGGCGTCGCGCAGCGCCTGCCAGGCGGGCCAGGACAGCAGGCCGGGGGCGACGCGGTGGCTGGTGGTGAGCAGGACGACACGGCCGGGGGCGGCGGCCTCGGAGCTGGTTGCGTTCACGACCCGAAAGTAACCCACGCCCCGGACAGGCCCGCGAGTCGTCCACAGGCCGCCGTCACCGGCGACCGCGTCAGGTGGTCTGCTGCGGGTCCGCCGCCGTGACGTCCCGCACCCACGGCGTCTTCGCGTCGACCCGGCCGCTCTTCTCGACGTCCCAGGTGCCGTAGCGCGGGTTGAGGTCGATGTCGAGTTCCTCGGAGGCCGCGGACAGGGCCTTCCAGAAGTCGGGGCGCGTGGTGTCGGTGCCGAGCTTCTTGGCGAGCTTCTGCGCCTCCAGCTGGAGGCGGAGGTTCTCTTCGAGGCGCTCGGGGGCGATGCCGTACTGCTGGAGCCAGGTCGTCTCCAGGCCCTCACGGCCGCCCGCCTGCCGCTCCAGGCCCGCGCGCATCCGCTGGATCTCCTTGCGGGTGACGGTCACGCCCGCCTCCCGGGCGGCGTGGTGCAGCACCTGGTCCAGGACCATGTTGTGCAGGGTGTCGCGGGTGAGGGTGCCGGTGCGGGCGACGGCCTGCTCGTACTGCGCCTCGTCCCGCACGGTGGCCCGCTGCGCCGCGCGCACCTCGCTGACCCGGTTCTCCAGCTGCGCGACCGTGATCCGCTGGCCGCCGACGACGGCCGCCGCGCCAGGGTGCGCGTCGTTTCCACAGGCGGTGATCAGCGGGGCCGCGGCGATCGCGGCGGTGAGGAGGAGCGCGGAGCGGCGGCGGCGGTGCAAGGAAACCTCCCGAGGAGATTGTGCGACGGTGCACAAAGTCTTGCGGTGATCGATGTTAGGCAGTGGCTCAGCTTTGGCCAACCCATTCGACCAACGATTCGCTGCCAGTTCCGGCACCGCCGCCCGGCGCGTGTCAGCCGCGCACCTGTCCGAGCCACTGGAGCGTCCGCCGGACCTCGACCGCCACGGGGTGCGCGGGGCCCTGGGTGCGCTCCACGTCGTGCAGCAGCCGGGCCAGCGTGTCGTGGGCGGCGGCGCGGTCACCGAGCCCGAGGAGCAGCAGGCCGATGCGGCGGCGGACGTCGTGGGCGAGCCCGGGATCGCCGGCGGCGACGTACTGGTTCTCGTAGTACGGCAGCAGCGACCGGTACTCGGCGAGGGCCGCCGCCGGTTCGCCGAGCGCCTCCAGGCACTGGGCGCAGTCGTAGCGGAACCGCAGGGACTGCGGGTCGGCGTGGCCCGCCTCGGCGGCCCGCTCGTCGGCGAGGCGGCGCAGCTCGGGCAGGGCGCGCCGGTACTGGCCGTCGTCCATGAGGGTGGCCGCGTACTGCTTGCGCAGGGTGCGGACGACCGGGGAGTGCTCGCCGTGCTGCCGGGCGGCGGTCGGCAGGATCGCGCCGAGGATGTCGACGGCCTGCGTGATGCGGCCCTCGCCGAGCAGCTGCTTGACCTCGTCGACGGCGGCGGCGACGTCCCCCTGCGCGGCGGCTGGCGGGGCCGGGGCGGGCTGCGGCGCGGGTGTGCGGGCGCGGTCCGGCCAGGGGGCGTGCGGGCGCAGGAACGGGCGTGTGGGGTCGAGGGGCGCCCCGCTGGGGATGCCGCGCGCGGGCAGCAGCGGGACCAGCGCCTCGTAGACCTCCTGGGCGGAGGCGGGGCGGTGCTGCGGGTCCTTGGCGAGCAGGCGCAGGACGAGCGTTTCGAGCGCGTCGGGCACTTCGGGGCGCAGGCGGCGCACCGGCACCGGCGGCTCGTACAGGTGCCGGTGCAGGACGCCGAGCGCCGTCGAGCCCGCGAACGGCACGTCCCCGCTGAGCAGTTCGTGCAGCACCACACCGAGCGCGTACAGATCCGTGTACGGGCCGACCGCGCCGCCCATCGCCTGCTCCGGGGACATGTAGGCGGGCGAGCCGATGGGGGTGCCGGTGTGGGTGAGGCGGGTGGTGTCGGTGTCCATGACGGAGGCGACACCGAGGTCGAGGACGGTGACCGTGCCGTCCTGCTTCACCATCACGTTCCGCGGTTTGAGGTCGCGGTGCACGATCGGCACGGCGTGCACGGCGCTCAGTACGGCGCACAGTTGCGCGGCGACCGCGACCGCCCACTGCCAGGGGTACGGGCCGTGCTCGGTGAGATGGTCGGACAGGTCGGCGCCGTCGACGTACTGCATGACGAGGAACAGCTCCTCGCCGTGGCTTCCCGCGTCGTGCACGGTGACCAGGCCGGGGTGGTCGACCTGCGCGGTGACCCGGCACTCGCGCAGGAAGCGGCGGCGCAGTTCGGCGGCCTCGTTTCCGGCGACCTTGTCGGGGCGCAGCAGCTTCACCGCGACGCGCCGGTCGAGCCGCTGGTCGTAGGCCGTCCAGACCTGGCCCATGCCGCCCTGTCCGATGAGCGCGGACAGTTCGTAGCGGTCGGCGACGACGCGTCCTGGCGCCGCGGTCACCTGCCGTCCTGCTGGGTGCCGTCCTGCCTGCGCAGGTAGTCGCTGAGCTCGTCGAGTTCGGCGCGGACCTGGTCGATGCGGGCGGGGCCGGGCAGCGGCCCGCCCGGCGGCGGCACGGGCGGCACGGCGCCGTGCGGCGCGGGCGGCCGCACCGGGGGCATCGGCGTCGGGGTGGGCGTGGACCGCGGCACGGGCGTCGGCGCGTACGGCGAGCCGGTCTGCGGGTAGCCGTATCCGGAGTGCACGGTCGGGGCCTGGGACGGCGCGTAACCGGCGCCGCGCCGCTGCTCGTTGTGGAAGCGGATGTCGACGGTCAGGAACCAGGCGGTGCCGGCGGCGCCGACGAGCAGGACCACGGCCAGGGCGACGTCCGCGCGGCTGTCGCCCTCCGGCAGGGCACCGACCACCATGAGGCAGGCGATGCACACGGGCAGACTCAGCCACGCCGCCGCCCACTGGTACCAGCGCCCGCGCAGCAGCGCGATCCGGAACAGCGGCACGCACGCGAACAGCCCGCACGTGAGGACACCGGCGGCGGCGTACAGCACGCGCAGGGTGATGACCGTTGCCGCGCTGCGGGTGGGCGGCGCCGCGCCATGGCCGTACATGATGCTCCTGGACCGGGATGTGAGCCGACGGGGACGAACGTGGGTGTGACCGTGCTCGGTCAGGAGTCCGAGCGTATAGCCCGACAAGCGCGCCCGGTCCCGGGTTGTACCGAACCGTTGTAGTGCTCGTCACTTCTCCGGGTCCGCGGCGGGTCCGTGGGCGCCGGTGGCCGGGAATCGACCACGGGCGGGGCGCCCCGCGTCAGCCCGCGGTCAGTCCGCGTGGAAGCGCGGAGGTGCCTTGGTCGGGTTGCCGCCCGACGGCAGCCGCTGCCCGGGGCAGCCGGACAGCACCCGCTTCATCGCGGCCTTCTCGGCGGCGGTCACCCACAGCCCGTACTTCTTCTTCACGGCGACCTGGGCGGCCACATACGGGCACCGGTACGCCTTGTTGGGCGGCAGCCAGGTCGCCGTGTCCCCGTCGCCCTTGGACCGGTTGGTGCCCGCGTCGACGGCGAGGAGGTTGAGCGGGTCGTTGGCGAACGCGACGCGCTTGCCGTCGTCCCACTTCTGGGCGCCCTTCTGCCAGGCGTCCGACAGGGCCACGATGTGGTCGATGTCCACCTTGCTGCGTCCCCGCGCGAACGTGACGTCCCTTCCGGTGTACGGGTCCGGGTCCAGCTTCCCGGCCAGCACCTTGCAGCGACCGTCGCCGAGCCGCGCGTTGTCCAGGTCGCGTCGGAGTATGTCGTCGCGGGTGCCGCAGTCGTTGGAGTCCGTGTCCGCCCACGCGGAGCCGAACCTGTCCCGGTCGTAACCGGTCCTGGGGGCACGCCCCTTCACGGTCAGCGACTCGACGGCGGCGAGCGCCGGGCCGCCGCTGCCCGTCGTCTCCTGTGGTCCCGGCGATCCCGTGATGTCTTCCGTGCAGCCCGCCACGGCGAACACCGTCATGACGGCAACCGCCGCCGTCCCGCCCCGCAGACGCATCCCGCGCGTCCCTCCCTGTGCTGTCCGAAGCAACCACGCCCGCACGGACGGGCCGTGCCCCCACGGTAGCGAGCGAGAGGTTCGCACCACAGCACCACCGAAGGGGCCTTCACGACGACCCGGGCGCGTTGCCGCCCGGGTCCACGGGCCCGGCCCCGCTACGACCCCGGCGCAGCCCGGGGCTACGACCCCAGCACGGACGTGAGGAACTCGCCCACCCACGCCAGCAGATCGCGGCCGACGAGCGGCTTGCCGCCCACCTTCGCGGTCTTCGGGCGCGGCACCAGGACCTGGCGCGCCGCCGGCTTGATCACCGTGCCCGGATACAGCCGCTTGAGGCGCAGCTCCTGCGACTCGCGCAACTCCACCGGCGCGAAACGGATGTTGGTGCCCTGCAGGACGATCTCTCCGACGCCGCACGCGCGTGCCAGCATGCGCAGGCCCGCCACGAGCAGCAGGTTCTCCACCGGCTCCGGCACCTTGCCGTAGCGGTCGACGAGTTCCTCCCGTACGGCCTTGATGTCCGCCTCGGTGTTGGCGGAGGCGATGGCGCGGTAGGCCTGCAGGCGCAGCCGCTCGCCCGGCGCGTAGTCGTGCGGGACGTGCGCGTCGACCGGCAGCTCGATCTTCACCTCGAGCGGCGGCTCCTCCTCGATCTCGCCGGTCTCCAGCTGGCGCCGGTAGTCCGCGACGGCCTCGCCGACCATGCGGACGTACAGGTCGAAGCCGACGCCCGCGATGTGGCCGGACTGCTCGCCGCCCAGGAGGTTGCCCGCGCCGCGGATCTCCAGGTCCTTCATGGCGACGTACATGCCCGCGCCCATCTCCGTGTGCTGGGCGATGGTCGCCAGGCGCTCGTGGGCGGTCTCCGTGAGCGGCTTCTCCGGCGGGTACAGGAAGTAGGCGTAGCCGCGCTCGCGGCCACGGCCGACCCGGCCGCGCAGCTGGTGCAGCTGGGACAGGCCGAAGGTGTCGCCGCGCTCCACGATCAGGGTGTTCGCGTTGGAGATGTCGATGCCGGACTCGACGATCGTGGTCGACACGAGCACGTCGAACTTCTTCTCCCAGAAGTCCACGACGACCTGCTCCAGCGCCTGCTCCGACATCTGGCCGTGGGCGGTCGCGATGCGCGCCTCGGGGACGATCTCGCGCAGCCGGGCCGCCGCGCGGTCGATGGACTCGACGCGGTTGTGGATGTAGAAGACCTGGCCCTCGCGCAGCAGCTCGCGGCGGATGGCCGCGCCGATCTGCTTCTCCTCGTACGGGCCGACGAAGGTGAGGACCGGGTGGCGCTCCTCCGGGGGCGTGGTGATGGTGGACATCTCGCGGATGCCGGTGACCGCCATCTCCAGGGTCCTGGGAATCGGTGTCGCGGACATGGTCAGCACGTCGACGTTGGCCCGCAGCTTCTTCAGCTGCTCCTTGTGCTCGACACCGAAGCGCTGCTCCTCGTCGACGATGACCAGCCCGAGGTCCTTGAACTTGGTCTCCGAGGAGAACAGCCGGTGCGTGCCGATGACGACGTCCACCGTGCCCTCGCGCAGGCCCTCCAGCACCGCCTTCGCCTCGGTGTCCGTCTGGAAGCGGGACAGCGCCTTCACCGTCACGGGGAACTGCGCGTACCGCTCACCGAACGTCCCGAAGTGCTGCTGCACCAGCAGCGTCGTCGGCACCAGCACCGCCACCTGCTTGCCGTCCTGGACGGCCTTGAAGGCGGCCCGGACCGCGATCTCCGTCTTGCCGTAGCCGACGTCGCCGCAGACCAGGCGGTCCATCGGGACCGACTTCTCCATGTCCTCCTTGACCTCGGCGATCGTGGTCAGCTGGTCCGGCGTCTCCGCGTACGGGAAGGCGTCCTCCAGCTCGCGCTGCCACGGCGTGTCCGGCGAGAAGCTGTGGCCGGGGGCCGCCATGCGCGCGCTGTACAGCTTGATCAGGTCGGCGGCGATCTCCTTGACGGCCTTCTTGGCGCGGGCCTTCGTCTTCGTCCAGTCGGCGCCGCCCAGCCTGTGCAGGGTGGGGGCCTCGCCGCCGACGTACTTGGTGATCTGCTCCAGCTGGTCGGTGGGGATGTAGAGCCGGTCGCCCGGCTGGCCTCTCTTGGCGGGCGCGTACTCCACGACCAGGTACTCGCGCGTGGCGCCCTGCACGGTGCGCTGCACCATCTCGATGTAGCGGCCCACGCCGTGCTGCTCGTGGACGATGTAGTCGCCGGGCTCCAGGGTGAGCGGGTCGATGGTCTTGCGGCGCCGTGCGGGCATGCGCGTGCCGTCCCGGCCGGCGGCCTTCTGGCCGGACAGGTCGGTCTCGGTGAGGACGGCGAGCTTCAGCGCCGGGTCGACGAAGCCGTAGTCGATCGATCCGCACGCCACGTGCACGAGGGACGGGCCCAGATCCGTCAGGTCCGCGTCCAGGCGGGCCGCGATGCCCTCGCCGCCGAGCACCTCGACGGTGCGGGCGGCCGGGCCGTGGGCCTCGGTGACGTAGACCGTGCGCCAGCCGTCGGCCAGCCAGGCCTTGGTGTCGGCGAGCGCCTTCGCCGTGTCGCCGCGGTAGGTGTCCGGCGCGCGCATGCCCAGCTTCAGCGTGTCGGCCTCCTCGAGCGCGTCGTCCGCGGCGAACGGCGACACCGACCACCACATCATGTCCAGCTCGCGGGCCCGGTCGCGGACGTCCGCCAGGGACCACAGGGAGGCCGCGCCGACGTCGACGGGGGCCTCGCCGCCGCCGGCCGTCGCGGCCCAGGACGCCTGCAGGAACTCCTGGCTGGTGGCGACGAGGTCCGACGCACGCGTGCGTACCCGCTCCGGATCGCACACGACGGCCATCGCGCCCTTGGGCAGCACGTCGAGCAGCAGCTCCATGTCGTCCACCAGGACCGGGGCGAGGGACTCCATGCCCTCCACGGCGATGCCCTCGGCGATCCTGCCGAGCAGCTCGCCCAGCTCGGGGTGCTCCTCGGCGAGGGCACGCGCACGCGTGCGGACGTCCTCGGTCAGCAGCAGCTCGCGGCACGGGGGCGCCCACAGGCCGTGCTCCGCTACCTCCAGGGAGCGCTGGTCGGCGACCTTGAAGTAGCGGATCTCCTCGACGTCGTCGCCCCAGAACTCGACGCGCAGGGGGTGTTCCTCGGTGGGTGGGAACACGTCCAGGATCCCGCCGCGCACGGCGAACTCGCCGCGCTTCTCCACGAGCTCCACGCGCGCGTACGCGGCGGCCGCGAGCGCCTCGACCACCTCGTTCAGGTCGGCCGTCCCGCCCGCGCGCAGGGCGACCGGTACGAGGTCGCCGAGGCCCTTGACCTGCGGCTGGAGCACGGAGCGGACCGGCGCGACGACGACGGAGACGGGGCCGGTGCCGGGGTCGTCGGGGTTCGGGTGGGCCAGGCGCCTGAGGACGGCGAGGCGGCGTCCGACGGTGTCGCTGCGCGGGCTGAGGCGCTCGTGCGGGAGCGTCTCCCACGCGGGGTACTCCACGACGCCCTCGGGCGGCAGCAGGGAGCGCAGGGCCGCGGCCAGGTCCTCGGCCTCGCGGCCGGTGGCGGTCACGGCGAGCACGGGGCGGCCCGAGTCGCGGGCCAGGGCGGCCACGGCGAAGGGGCGGGCGGCCGGGGGGCCGACCAGGTCGACGTGGGTGCGGGTGCCGTCGGAGGCCGCGCCGATCGCTTCCGCGAGGGCGGGATCCTTGACGACTGCGTCGAGCAGACCGTGCAGGCTCATTGAAAGGGGCTTTCCGTCCGGGTCGGCAACACGACGAGCCCGACGCGCGCTGCGGGCCGGGGGCGTCCAGCGTACGACGACGGGGGCGCGGGTGTGGGGGGCTGTGGATGGCGCCGGCCACGGGCGGGGGGTGGGTGGGCGGTGGGTCACTGGTGCGGGGGGGGGTGGGGTGAGCGTGGGTTCGTGGACGTGGGTTTCCGTGTGGGGGGCGTTGCGGTGGCCGCCGGGGGGTGCGCGGTCCGGCGCTGCCGGGTTGCCGCCCGCGCCCACCCTCCCCCGGACCCTCGACTTGGCACCAACCCAGGGGGGACCCCCATCGCCCCAGCGGCGCCCCAAAGCGGCGCCGGGAAGCCCGCCCCTGGGCTTCCCGGCGCCGTTTCCCCCGCAACCCCCGTGCGCGGTGGCCTGCGTAACCCGCGGAGCTACTCCGTCGCGATCGCGTTCAGGACGTTCATCCGGCCCGCCCGGAACGCCGGGACCAGGGCCGCGAACAGGCCCACGAACGCCGAGCCCAGGAAGACGCCGATGATCGTCGGCCAGGGGATCTCCAGGATCGTCAGCCCTTCGAGGGCGAGCAGCTGCTGCGCCGTCGCGCCCCAGCCCATCCCCAGGCCCAGGCCGAGCAGCGCACCGAAGAGGGCGATGACCACGGACTCCATGCGGATCATGCGGCGCAGCTGCCGGCGCGAGAGGCCGATCGCCCGCATCAGGCCGATCTCCCTGGTGCGCTCCACCACCGACAGGGCGAGGGTGTTCACGACACCGAGGATCGCGACGATGATCGCGAGTGCCAGCAGGCCGTAGATCATGTTCAGCAGCTGGCCGATCTGGTCCTTCAGGGCTTCCTTGTAGTCGGTCTGGTCGCGCACGGTGTACTGCGGATAGTCGTGCAGCGCGGCCTTGAGCGACTTGTACGCCGCGTCCTGCCGGCCGTCCTTCGCCGAGGCGAACAGCAGCATGTCGAGCGGCATCTTGTCCGCGGGCACGTACTTGGCCAGCGTGTCGATGGACGTGTACATCGCGCCGGCGTCGATGACGACGTCGCTGCTGGTGATCGCGCGGACCGTCAGCCGCCCGGTGGAGCCGTCCCGGAAGGCGACCTCGATCGTGGAGCCGAGCCGGATGCCGTGGTCCTTGGCGAACTTCTCGTGGACGGACATCGAGTCGGGCCGGTAGGCGTCCGCGAGCTTCCCGGCGACGGTCTCGGTGCGCACGTCCGTGGCGTAGGACGGGTCGGCCGCGGTGATCGCGGTGTCCTTCACGGTCTTGCCGTCGGGCGTGGTGAAGTCGGCCTCGGTCCACTTGTACTCGGTGATCCGCTCCAGCCCGGGCGCCGCCTTCGCGGCCCGTACCGCCTCCGGCGTGATCAGCTGCCCGGTGTCGGACTGGACGATGAAGTCCGTGCCGACGGTCTTGTCGAGCTGGTCGGTCGCCGAGGCCACCATGGAGGAGCCGACGACGGACAGGCAGGCGACCAGCGCGAGGCCGATCATCAGGGCCGCGCCGGTGGCGCCGGTGCGCCGCGGGTTGCGCAGGGCGTTGCGCTCGGCCATGCGGCCGACGGGGCCGAAGGCGCGCAGCAGGACCGCGCCGAGGACGCGGACCACGCCGCCCGCGAGGAGCGGCCCGATCACGACGAAGCCGATCAGGGACAGGACGACGCCGATGCCGAGCCACATCGAGCCCTCGGAGGCCTTGTCGGCCTGCGCGGTCAGGTACAGCGCGGCGGCGCCGGACGCGGTGAGGACCGTGCCGATCACGCCGCGTACCCAGCCCGCCCGGGCGTCGGCGGGGGCGCCGGCGTCGCGCAGCGCGGCCATCGGCGAGATCCGCCCGGCGCGCCGGGCCGGCAGGTAGGCGGCGAGGACGGTGACGACGACGCCGAGGAGCAGTCCGACGACCGGGGTGGTCCAGGCGATGGTGAGGTCGTCGGTGGACAGTTCCATGCCCATCTGGCCCATGAGCTTCATCAGCCCGATCGCCAGCCCGACGCCCGCGCCGACGCCGAGCAGCGAGCCGACGACGCCGAGCAGCAGCGCCTCGGCCAGCACCGACCGGTTCACCTGCTTGCGGCTGGAGCCGATGGCGCGCATCAGGCCGATCTCGCGGGTGCGCTGGGCGACCAGCATGGAGAACGTGTTGATGATCAGGAAGATGCCGACGAGGAAGGCGATCCCGGCGAAGCCGAGCATCGCGTACTTCATGACGCTCATGAAGCCCTCGACGTCCTTCTGGTTGGCGTCCGCGGTCTCCTTCGCGGTCTGCACCTTGTAGGCGCCGCCGAGCGCGGCCGTCACGTTCTTCTTCAGCTGCGCGTCGCTGACGCCGGCCGCGGCCGTGACGTTGACGTTGGTGTAGACGCCCGGCTCGCCGACGAGGGCCCGCTGGGCGGTAGCGGTGTCGAGGTAGAAGATCGCGGCGCCGGGGTTGGTGACGGTGAAGTCGGCGAGGCCGGAGACCTTCGCGGTGTGCGTGCCGACGGCGGTGATCACGGCTATCTCGTCGCCGAGCCCCAGGTCGTGCTTGTCGGCGGTGTCGGCGTCGACCATCACCTGGCCCGGGCCCTTGGGCGCCGCCCCGGACGTGATGTCCATGGTGCGGGCCTCGTTGCTGTTCCAGCTGCCGACGATGGTCGGCGCGCCGCCGGTGGGCGACAGGCTGTCCTTGTCGGCGTCCACGACGGTGACCGAGGTCGAGAAGACCGCGCCCTCCGCGGACTTCACGCCGTCGGCGGTGCGCACCTTGTCGAGGACGGCGGCCGGCATGACGGGCGGGCGGCCGGTGTCGGAGGTGGTCTCGCCGGTGTCGGAGGAGCCCTTCGCGCTCACCGTCACGTCGGAGGAGGTGGCGGCGAAGAGCTTGTCGAACGTGGTGGACATGGTGTCCGTGAAGACGAGGGTCCCGCACACGAAGGCCACCGACAGCAGCACGGCGATCGCCGACAGCGCCATCCGGCCCTTGTGCGCGAGGAAGTTGCGCAGGGAGGTCTTCAGCACGGTCATGACGTGCGCCCCCGGGCGTCGAAGTCCTTCATGCGGTCCAGGACCTGCTCGGCGGTGGGCCGGTTCATCTCGTCGACGATGCGGCCGTCGGCGAGGTACAGCACACGGTCCGCGTATGAGGCGGCCACCGGATCGTGGGTGACCATGACGATGGTCTGGCCGAGTTCGTCCACGGAGCGGCGCAGGAAGCCCAGCACCTCGGCGCCGGCGCGGGAGTCGAGGTTGCCGGTCGGCTCGTCCCCGAAGATGATCTCCGGCCGGGCGGCCAGCGCCCGGGCGACCGCGACCCGCTGCTGCTGGCCGCCGGACAGCTGCGTCGGCCGGTGCCTGAGCCGGTCGGCGAGGCCGACGGTCGTCACCACGCGGTCCAGCCACTCCTTGTCCGGCTTGCGGCCGGCGATGTCCATGGGCAGCGTGATGTTCTCTATCGCGTTGAGCGTCGGCAGCAGGTTGAACGCCTGGAAGATGAACCCGACGCGGTCGCGGCGCAGCCGGGTGAGCTTCTTGTCCTTCAGGCCGGTGATCTCGGTCTCGTCCAGGTAGATCTGACCGGAGGTCACGGTGTCGAGCCCGGCGAGGCAGTGCATCAGGGTGGACTTGCCGGAGCCCGAGGGGCCCATGATCGCGGTGAACTGGCCGCGGGCGATGTCCACGTCGACGTGGTCGAGGGCGACGACGCGGGTCTCCCCGGCGCCGTACGCCTTGACGACCTGCCGCGCTCGCGCGGCAACGGCCGTACGCCCTCCAGTACCCCCGTGCCTGGGAATGGTTACAGCCGATGTCACGGTGATTCTCCTATGTCGGTCACTGGTTGAGTCACTGCGCCCGCCCCGCTGGTCCTGCCGAGGCGTGTGCCTGCCCCGGCGGTCGTGCCGGGGCGCGCCTGTGCCCTGGCGGTCACGCCGGTGGGGCGGTGCGCCGGTCACGCGGTCGAGTCTGGCCCGCCGGGGGGCCTCGGCGCGCTGGTGCCCGGCCCCGTTCGGTGCGGGGGAAAACCCCACCCCCGACGGTCCGGCCCGTACGACCGTCCCCGCTCCCCAGCGGCGTGAAGCCAGGTTAAGGACGGCCGGTGTGCCCTCTCGTCCTCCAGCGGTACGAACCCTCCCCGAGCCGTAGTACGGAGGAACCCCTAGGGGCTTTCCCCCGAGGGGCGGAGCCCGTCTCGGGGGAGGTCCGCCCTCCGGCGCAGTCACTGTGCACCCTGCCGTCACGCGAGGATCAAGTGGGAAGCTGTCGGGCAGCAGATAGGTGCAAGGGGCAGGCACACGGCCGGAGATCAGGGACGGGCCTCGGAAGCGGGCCCGCGGAGGGAGGGGACTCGGGTGGGCAGCACCAGACCCGCGACACGGGACACCGCACGCGGCACCGGACCGGACAGGCGCGGCGCCGTCGTCGCGGCCCTGATGCTCGCGATGGCGCTGGCCGCGCTCGACACCACGATCGTGTCCACCGCCGTCCCGCAGATCGTCGGCGACCTCGGCGGCTTCTCCGTGTTCTCCTGGCTGTTCTCCGGCTACCTGCTGGCCGTGACGGTCACGCTGCCGGTGTACGGCAAGCTGTCCGACACCTTCGGCCGCAAGCCGGTGCTCGTCGCGGGCGCGGCCCTGTTCCTGCTGGGCTCGCTGCTGTGCGCGCTCGCCTGGAACATGTGGGCGCTGATCGCGTTCCGCGTCGTGCAGGGCCTGGGCGGCGGCGCGCTGCAGGGCACGGTGCAGACGCTGGCCGCCGATCTGTATCCGCTCAAGGACCGGCCGAAGATACAGGCGAAGCTGTCCACGGTGTGGGCGGTGTCCGCGGTGGCGGGCCCGGGGGTGGGCGGCATCCTGGCGACGTACGCGGACTGGCGGTGGATCTTCCTGGTCAACCTGCCCATAGGGGCGGTCGCGCTGTGGCTGATCGTGCGTCACCTCCACGAGCCCGCGCGGGACGCCCCGGCCACCCGGCACCGCGTCGACTGGGCGGGCGCGCTGGCGGTGTTCGCGTGCGGGGGCGTGCTGCTCACGGCGCTGGTGCAGGGCGGGGTGGCCTGGCCGTGGCTGTCGGCGCCGTCGGTTTCGCTGCTCGGCGCGGGCCTTGTGCTGCTGGTGGCGGTGGTGCTGATCGAGCGGCGCGCGGCCGAGCCGATCATCCCGGGCTGGGTGTGGCGGCGCCGCACCATCGCCGCCGTCAACCTGGCGCTGGGCGCGCTCGGCCTGCTGATGGTGGCGCCGACCGTGTTCCTGCCCACCTACGCCCAGTCGGTCCTCGGCCTGGCCCCGGTGGCCGCCGGTTTCGTGCTGTCCGTATGGACGCTGAGCTGGCCGGTGTCGGCGGCGCTGAGCCAGCACGTGTACCGCAGGATCGGCTTCCGCAATACGGCGATGCTGGGCATCGGCGTGGCCACGCTGGTCCTGGCGGCGTTCCCGCTGCTGCCCTACCCGGGCCGGGCCTGGCAGCCGGCGGTGCTGATGCTGCTGCTGGGCGCGGCGCTCGGGCTGTTCCAGCTCCCGCTGATCGTGGGCGTGCAGTCGACGGTGGGCTGGGCGGAGCGGGGCACGGCGACCGCGTCGGTGCTGTTCTGCCGGCAGACCGGCCAGACCGTCGGTGCCGCCCTCTTCGGCGCCGTCGCCAACGGTGTGCTCGCGGCACGGCTCGGCGGCGCGGGCGACCTGGAGTCGGTCACCCGGGCCCTGGACGCCGGCGCCGCACCGGAGGCCACCCGGCACGCCATCGCCGACGCGGTGCACGCCGTGTACCTCGGGGCGGCCGGGGCGGCGGCGCTGGCCTTCCTCGTCCTCCTGCTGCTGGCGCCGCGGAAGTTCCCGGTACTGCCGGTACCGAAGGACTGAACGACCGGGTGACCGTCCGTCACTCCGGTGCCGTCCGCCCCGTCGGCGCGGGCAGGCTGCCGCGTACGCGGTCCGGCTCGGCCCGTACCCGGTCCCGCCGCTCCCCGTGCCCGCGCAGCACCCGCTCCGTCACCGGGCGCATCACGGCAACCCGGTCACCGCCACCGGTCACTGCGGCCCGGTCGGGGCGGCCGGTCACTGCGGCCCGGTCGGGGCGGCCGGTCACAGCAGGCCGTCCCACATCTGCTCCAGCAGGACCGACCACCAGCTCTCCGGCGATCCCAGGGCCGCCGGGTCGAGGGCGGCCAGCTGGGCCTGGAAGTCGACGGTCCAGCGGCCCGCCTGCTCCTGGTTCAGACCGAACCGCAGCCGCCACATCCGGCCCAGCAGCCCCAGGCACCGCGCCAGCTCGGGCAGACCGGTGTTCACGAACTGCGGCGGCACCGGCGCACCGCCCGGCCCGGCCTCCACCGGCACCGCGACGATGTTCGCCGTGCCGTACTGCACGCACAGCGCCTTGCCGAAGTCGCTGCCCACCACCAGGTACGAGCCCGCGTCCGGGGCGGGCTGGACACCGCGCTCCGCCGCCAGCTCCGCCAGTGTCGGCACCGGACGTCCCGGCTGGGCCTGCGCCCAGAAGAACGGGCCCATGTCCATCGGCAGGCCGGCCACCACCAGTGTCTGCGCCACGATCGGCGGCACGCCCTGCCGGGACACCGCGGCCTGCTCGAACCGGAACACGCCCGGCCCGAACGCCGCCGCCAGCTCCTGAGCGATCGCCTCCGGCGGAACCGGCGGCGCCGGCTGCACCGGAGGCAGCGGGGCACGCACCGGCGCCGGACGCGCCGGGCCGTCGGCGACCTGGTGCAACTCGCCCTGGTGGGCGAGGAGTTGCCGCATGCCCTGCTGCCGGCTCGCGTGATCGGTGCCGTACGGGGCGATCGACGTGATGCGGGCCTGCGGCCACTGCTCGCGGATCATCCGCGCGCAGTACGCGCCCGGCAGCTCGCAGGACTCCAGCTCCGTGTGCAGCTCCAGCACCTGGTCCGGCGGCACGTTCATGGCGCGCAGCTCGTGGAAGATCTGCCACTCCGGGTGCGGCGTGCCCGGCGCCGAACGCCGGATCAGCTGCTGCTCGGACCCGTCCTGCGCGCGGTAGCGCAGGACGGCCTGGTAGCCGGGGCCGACGGTGGGCTGCCCCTGCTGCGGATAGCCGTACGCCGGAGGCGGACCCGGCACCGGACCGGGGGGCGGCACCGCGCCGGGCGGCATCGGCTGCGGGGCGCCGGGTCGGCCCGGCACACCGGGTGGCGCGGGCGGCGGAGGCGCGCCGGGGCCGCCCACGGGCGGCGCGGCCAGCATCGTCTCGGCGTGGTGCACGGCACCGCGCGCGCCGCCCGCCGAGCCGTGCGCGCCCGGCGCGGACGGCGGAGGCGGCGTATGACCCGAGCGCGCGCCCGGCGCACCCGGAACCCCCGGCGCACCCGGCGGCGGAGGCGGCGGGGGCCCGCCGCCCATCTGGCTCGGGTCCGCGAACATCGTCGCGGCGTGGTGCACACCGCCCGGAGGGGTGCCGCCGGGCGTGTGCGGCGGCGGGGTCGGCGCGCCCGGAGCACCAGGGGCCCCCGGAGCGCCGGGGCCGAGCGACGACACCAGCTGGGTCGGCACGTAACCACCCGACGTGCCGCCCGGCGCGTCGGGCGCGGACGGCGGCGGAGGCGTGCTCCCCGGGCGCGCGCCGGGCGTACCCGGGGCGCCCGGAGGCGGCGGCGGGGCCGAACCGCCGCCCCGCCGCGGGGGCGGAGCGGCCTTGCTGGTCGCGGCGTCGGCGATGTCACCGGCGTGCGGCGCGGGCGGCTGCCCCGGCGCACCGGGCCCGGCCGGGGGCGGCGTACTGCCGTGCGGCGCACCTGGAGGCGGCGTACCGGGCACGGCGGGCGCCGGGCCCTGACCCTGGCCCTGGCCCTGGGGATAGCCGTACGGCTGCTGCGCGGGCGGCGGCGTGCTGCCCTGCGGGACACCCGCGGGCGGTGTGCCCGGCACGCCCGCACCCTGCGATCCACCGGGACCACCCACCGCACCCGGCGCGTTCGGGTCACCGATCACCGGTGCCACGGCCGTCGGCGGAAGCCCGCTGCCGCCCGACATCAGCGCCGTCTTGGCGTCCGGCGTCGTCGTCGGCGGGGTGTCGTCCGGGAGATCGCTGAGCTGCTGCGCGAACACCGTGTCGGGCAGCGGTACGGAACGGTCGTCACCCGCGTCCGCGTTGGTGTCCGTCCCGGCCCAGGGCGTCGCCCCGGCCGGCGCGGCGGGTGCGGACCCGGCAGCGCTCACCGGCACCCCGGCCTGCGTCTCGGGCAGCGCCCCGCTCCCGGCCGAACCCCCGCCACCAGCGGCGGCGCCCCCCGAGCCCCCGGAACCGACCCCGACCCCGTCCGAACCCGAACCGGAACGCGAGCCCGCACTCGAAGCCGCAGCCCAGCCCGCACCCGAAGCCGCACCCGAAGCACCCGGACCCGAATCCGCAGTCCCGGAACCGTCAGTCCCGGAAGCGTCTCCCTCCCCGGTCACCCCACCCCGGCGGTCCGGAAGGCCCAGCTTGTCCGCCGCCTCCTGCAACCACTCCGGTGGACTCAGCAGGAACGACGTCTGGTTCAGGTCCACCCGTGCGGGCGGTGCCGGCGCGTCCGCCGTACCGTCGTCACGGCCGTACTCCTCCTCGTACCGGCGGATCACCTCGCCCACCGGCAGCGCGGGCCACAGGGTCGCCTCGCCGCTGTCCCGGGCGATCACCAGCCGCTGCCCGCCGCCGTCCGAACGCGGCCTGTCCGCGCGGTCCTCGGCCCACACCACGAACCCCAGATCGAACTCCCGTACCCGCACCTCACGGTGCTGGTACGCCGGCACATCGCCGTTGATCCACTCTTCCGCGCGCTCCTGCGCCTGCGCGAACGTCACCATCGGTCAGCTCACTCCCCCACGGAAGAGACGGGGACGGCACGCGCGAAGCCGCCGTCCACCATCAGGTTCGCCACGGTCTCCAACTCCGGCGGGGAACCCGCCAGGCGCGCCAGGAACGCGTCGAAGTCCTCTCCGCACGGCAGCAGCAGCCGTTCCATCCGCTCGGCCGGCGGCCACGACGGATCCACGTCGCGCGCGTCGTCGTACGCGCAGAACCACACCGAGCCGGCCCGCTCGCCCCGCACCTTCACGGCCAGCAGGCCGCCCTGGACGAACGCGACGCACAGATAGTCCTTGGTCAGGTGATCACGCAGGCACTTGTTGACGTACACCAGGTCGTTGACGGCGGCCTCGTCCCGCACCGTGAAGAACGGCTGGTCGACCAGCAGTCCCAGCTCCGCGTCGAGCGCCGTGCCCACCGGGGCGCAGCCGCCCGCCGCCTTCAGGAACGACCGGTAGGCGCCCGGCAGCCGGTAGCCGAGGTCCTCCTCGACCCCCAGCACCTGCGCCTCGGTCACCGCCACGCCCGACTTGGGCAGCCCGAAGTGCGCGGGGCGCGTCTCCTGGAGCGGTCGCGTGCCCCGCTTGTCCTGGTCCGCCGTGGACGTCGCGATGCCGCCGTGGTGCCGCAGCAGCGCCTTCACCTCGACCGGCACCAGCTCCAGCCGCCGCGTGCCGGCCACGTGGTGCCACGTCCAGCCGTGCGGCGTGGCCACCGCGGGCACCGTGTCCCACAGGTCGTGCCCGGCCGCCGACTGCGCCGCGTTCGCCGACACGTAGTCCGTCAGCCGCAGCTCGTCGACCCCGAAGCCCTCCGGGGGCTCGGCGATCTCGACGGCCGCGCGCGCGTAGGGCGAGAAGTCGGGGTAGCCGCGCTCGTCCACCCGTACCCCTCTGGGGTGACGGGCGGCGCGGACCGGGTCCGGGAAGTTCACGACCTGCCCGGCGTAGGCCGCGTTCGGCGGCGCGGCGTGTCCCCCGGCCTGGCGGCCGGAAGGCGCCCCCAGCCCGAGCCGACCTGTCGTCATGGCGGTTGCCCCCTGCGGCACTCTGTACGGCCCGCGGCGACCGCCCTCGGCGACCGCGACCCGTATCGACTGTCACGTCTGGTGAAGATCACCGCGCGGAACGCGGTGCCGACAGCCTATGCGGTACGGCGACACGGGTCACCGGGCACCGGGCAGGGCCCCCTCCGCTTACGTGACCAGCCGTCACGCCACGGTGACAGCCCGGAGCTGCCCCTGGCGTGTCGCCCGGCCCCAGCTTCCCCACCAGCCACGGCATTTGGCACTCTGTGACGTCCGGGGGACGCCCGGGAGGGGATGATGATCATGAACGCGACACAGACGGGACCGCGCACCGGCCGTTCCCAGGACCCCCGATCCGGCGAGCCCCGATACGGGGAGCCCCGATCCGCCGGCCCGCGGTCCGGCGACCCGCGCATCGGCTGGAGCGCCGCCGCCCCCGAAAGCGCCCCCCTCCTGCGCCACCGCCGCGACGGCATCCTGCCCACCGTCGCCGCCGCCCTCTCGGTACGCGGCACCACCCTCACCGGCACCGCCGCCCGCGGCGACCGGCCCCCCGCCCTGCACCCCCTCGTGCAGGACTTCCTCGACGCGCTCACCAGCGACCAGCGCGACCGCTTCACCGGACGCTGCGCCGAGACCATCCTCATCTCCCGGCACCTCACCGCCGCCGACGCCGCCCGCAGCAAACGCGCCGCCCGCAAGCCCATGACCAACGGCGAGGCCCGCAGAGCCCTCAAGCACGCCAAACTCACCGCCCGCCGCATCCGCGAGGCCGGCGACCCCCTGCACGGCAGCTTCGCCGCCCCCTGCCGCGCCTGCACCGCCCTCAGCGCCCACTTCGGCGTCCGCGTCGTCGACCCCACGGCGGACGGCGACTGAGCCACGCACGGCGGACGAGGACCGACCCCGCACCGGCAGACGCTCGGCTGCACCGGCAGCCGCACGCGACCGCCACCGGCCACACCGAAGCACCGGGGCACCGCCCCGAGCCACGACCTCGACGAACGAAGGGCAGATGCACACCGACCGCACCTCCACCACCCGCTTCCCCGTGCCCGTCGACGCCGCCCTGCGCGCCGCCGGCTGGCAACCGGGCCGCTGGGACATCAAGCAGGCCGAGATCTGGGCCGACACCCTGCGCGACCACACCTCACCCGGCGGACACCGCCACAGCGTCTTCCCCGCCGCCGTCGAGGCCTGGGCGGAATTCGGCACACTCCGCGTCACCCCGGCCGGACCCGGCCGCCGGATCGCCCCCACGGCCCTCCACGTCGACCCCCTGCACGGCCTCCACATGGCCCGCACCCTCGGCGACCTCGGCCGCGCCCTCGGCACCGAGGTCTGCCCCCTCGGCGCCGAAACCGACAGCCGGGCCCTCCTCGCCATCGACACCGAAGGCCGCGTCTACGCCCTCGACCACACCGGCGACTGGTACCTCGGCGCCACCATCGACCAGGCCCTCACCGCCCTGGTCACCGGCACGGAACCGGTACGCCTCACCACGGGCTGACCCCACCCGCCGGTCTACGACGCCGGAATCACCGCCGACACCCGGAAACCCCCCGCGTCCGTCGGCCCGGACACGAACACCCCGCCCAGCGCCGAGACCCGCTCCTTCATCCCCACCAGGCCGTTGCCACCCGAGGGCAGGCGCGCCGACGACGCCGACGACACCTCCGGCGGCGGCTCGTTCTCCACCTGCATCGCGATCTCCGACACCCGGTGCGCCAGCCGTACGTACGTCTTCGCGCCCGCCGCGTGCTTGTGGACGTTGGTCAGCGCCTCCTGCACCACCCGGTACGCGGTCTGCTCGACCTCCGGCGCGTACGACCGCGCCTCCCCCTCCACCGACAGGTCCACCACCATCCCCGCCGCCGCGGACTGCCCGACCAGCTCCTCCAGCTCCGACAGACACGGCCCCTCCGCCGCTCCCGCCGCGCCCACCGCCCGCGAAGCAGCCGCCGCGGCTGCCGCCCCCACCGCCGCCAGCGGAGCCGCGGGCGCCGGTCTCACCCGCTCCTGCCGCGCCGCCTCCTCACCACTGCGCAGCACCCCGAGCATCTCCCGCAGCTCGGTCAGCGCCTGCCGCCCCATGTCCCCCACCAGCGCGGCGTTCCGTACGGCCTTCTCCGGGTCCTTGCGGGCCACCGCCTGCAGCGCTGCCGCATGCACCACCATCAGGCTCACCCGGTGCGCGACCACGTCGTGCATCTCCCGCGCGATCCGGGTCCGCTCCTCGTTGCGCGCCCACTCGGCCCGCTCCTCCGCACGCTCCGCGAGCAGCTGAAGCTCCCGCTCCAGACTGTCCGCACGCTCCCGCAGGCTCTCCATCAGCCGGCGCCGCGCCCCGACGTACAGCCCCAGCAGCACCGGCGGCGCCGTCACACCGAGCGACGTGGCGATCGCGGCGAACGGGACGAACCAGTCGCCCAGCGTCCACTCGCCCCGCGCCATGCTCTGCTGCACCCGCACGAACGTCACGATCAGCGTGCCCACCAGGGACATCCCGGCGAGCGAGGCGATGATGCGGCGGGGCAGTTCCGACGCGGACAGCGTGTACAGACCGACGACGCCCATCAGGAAGCCCATCTGGGCCGGCGTGATGGCGATGGCCATCAGCACCACGGCGATCGGCCACTTGCGCCGCACCAGCAGCACCGAACCGGCCAGCAGCCCGAACGCCAGCCCCACACCGACCGGAATCCCCGCGTCCCGCGCGAACGGGACGCCCTCCACGGCACACTCCACCGAGGACACCGTGGCCAGCCCGATGTCGAGCAGCGCCCCGCGCCACCTCGCCCACCACAACGGCCCTCCCCGGGCCGTCACATGGTCTTCCCCCGTCGCGGTCATGCCTCCAGCCTACGGGCGGGGGTGCCGCGTTTTCCGTCGAGTTTCCCCCACCGTCCAGCCACCACACACAGCGACGGACCGGAAGCACCACGCCGCGATGTGCGGGGGCCCGTGGAGCGGCATCGTGGCCCACGCGCCGGCACGTCTCCGGTAAGGTCTGAGGCGCTGTCCCCCGTGGTGTAACTGGCAGCACACTGGTTTTTGGTACCAGCAGGACAAGGTTCGAATCCTTGCGGGGGAGCCACCGCCCCTCCACCTCCCCTTCGGGCCCGACCGGCGACAGTCCCGGCAGGGCCCGCACTCATGTCCCCCGGAATTCACCCCGGTATCCTGCGGATGTCCAACCCCACCCCACAGCCGAAGGGCATCCCGTGAGCGCCAACCGCCCGGCAGCCGTCGTCGTTCTCGCAGCGGGTGAGGGCACCCGTATGAAGTCGGCCACACCGAAGGTCCTGCACGAGATCTGTGGCCGTTCCCTGGTGGGCCATGTACTGGCCGCCGCCCGGGAGTTGGACCCGCGGGAACTGGTCGTCGTGGTGGGCCACGCGCGCGAGCAGGTGACCGCCCACCTCGCGCGGGCCGACGCCGCCGTGCGCACCGCCGTCCAGGCGGAGCAGAACGGCACGGGGCACGCCGTCCGGATGGCGCTGGAGGAGCTGGGCGGCTCGGTCGACGGCACGGTCGTCGTGGTGTGCGGGGACACTCCGCTGCTGACGGGCGAGACGCTGCGGGCGCTGTCCGCGACGCACTCCACCGACGGCAACGCCGTGACGGTGCTGACGGCCGAGGTCCCGGACGCGACGGGGTACGGCCGGATCGTGCGGGACGGCTCGGGCGCGGTGACGGCGATCGTGGAGCACAAGGACGCCGACGCGGCGCAGCGCGCGATCCGGGAGATCAACTCGGGGGTGTTCGCGTTCGACGGCGCGCTGCTGGCGGACGCGCTGAAGAAGGTCCGCACGGACAACAGCCAGGGTGAGGAGTATCTGACGGACGTGCTCGGGATCCTGCGCGAGGCGGGGCACCGGGTGGGTGCGTCGGTGGCGGCGGACCACCGGGAGATCGCGGGCATCAACAACCGCGTGCAGCTGGCCGAGGCGCGCCGGATCCTGAACGACCGGTTGCTGACGCGGGCGATGCTGGCCGGGGTGACGGTGGTGGATCCGGCGACCACGTGGGTGGACGTGACGGTGACGTTCGAGCAGGACGTGACGGTTCTTCCGGGTACGCAGCTGCTCGGTGCGACGCATCTGGCGCAGGGGTGCGAGGTCGGGCCGAATTCGCGGCTGACGGACACCCGGGTGGGTGCGGGTGCGCGGGTGGACAACACGGTGTCGGCGGGGGCCGAGGTGGGTCCGGAGTCGTCGGTGGGCCCGTTCGCGTATCTGCGGCCGGGGACACGGCTGGGTGCGAAGGGCAAGATCGGCACGTACGTGGAGACGAAGAACGCGTCGATCGGTGAGGGGACGAAGGTTCCGCACCTGTCGTACGTGGGTGACGCGACGATCGGTGAGTACACCAACATCGGTGCCGCGAGTGTCTTCGTGAACTATGACGGACAGGACAAACACCACACGACGGTGGGTTCGCACTGCCGTACGGGCTCGGACAACATGTTTGTGGCTCCTGTCACGGTGGGGGACGGCGCGTACACCGCGGCGGGCTCGGTGATCACCAAGGATGTGCCGCCCGGTTCGCTGGCCGTGGCCCGTGGCCAGCAGCGGAATATCGAGGGCTGGGTGGCCCGGAAGCGTCCGGGGAGCGCCGCGGCGAAGGCGGCCGAGGCGGCTTCCCGGGAGGCGGGCAGCGCAGACTGACCGGAAAATGTTGCTTCGAATACGGCGTACCGTGATAGGTGCACACCCGCACCCACCTGCCGAGACGTCCTCTCGCGCCCAGCGGCGAGGTCTGTTCTCTCGGCTGTGAACACCTCTGAGGAGAAAGTGCTGTGACCGGGATCAAGACGACCGGCGAGAAGAAGTTGATGTTCTTCTCCGGCCGCGCCCACCCCGAGCTTGCCGAGGAGGTCGCCCACGAGCTGGGTGTCGGGGTCGTTCCGACGAAGGCCTTCGACTTCGCGAACGGTGAGATCTATGTGCGTTATGAGGAGTCGGCCCGGGGGGCGGACTGTTTCCTGATCCAGAGCCACACGGCTCCGATCAACAAGTGGATCATGGAGCAGTTGATCATGATCGACGCCCTGAAGCGGGCGTCGGCCCGCTCCATCACGGTCATCGTGCCGTTCTACGGTTACGCGCGGCAGGACAAGAAGCACCGGGGACGTGAACCGATCTCGGCGCGTCTGATCGCGGACATGATGAAGTCGGCGGGTGCGCACCGGATCCTGACGGTGGACCTGCACACGGACCAGATCCAGGGCTTCTTCGACGGCCCGGTGGATCACCTGTTCGCGCTTCCGCTGCTCGCCGACTACGTGGGCAAGAAGGTGGACCGCAAGAAGCTGACGGTCGTCTCGCCGGACGCCGGCCGGGTGCGGGTGGCGGACCGCTGGTGCGACCGGCTGGGTGCGCCGCTGGCGATCGTGCACAAGCGGCGTGACAAGGACGTGGCGAACCAGGTGACCGTCCACGAGGTGGTGGGCGAGGTCGAGGGCCGGGTGTGTGTCCTGGTCGACGACATGATCGACACGGGTGGCACGATCTGCGCCGCGGCGGACGCGCTGTTCGCGCACGGTGCGGAGGATGTCATCGTGACGGCGACGCACGGTGTGCTGTCGGGTCCGGCGGCGGACCGGCTGAAGAACTCGCGGGTGAGTGAGTTCGTGTTCACGGACACGCTGCCGACGCCGGGTGAGCTGCGCCGGGATCTGGACAAGATCACGGTGCTGTCGATCGCGCCGACGATCGCGAGTGCGGTGCGTGAGGTGTTCGAGGACGGTTCGGTGACGAGCCTGTTCGACGAGCAGTAAGGGTTCTGCTGGGGTCTCCCGGCGTCCCCCGGTGATCGTTTTGGGTGCGGCCTGTCTTGCCGAGTAGACTGCTGAAGTTGCTCGGCGAGGGAGGCCGTACCGCTTCGTGTGGGGCTTGTACGGCTGTCCGTTATCGACGCGCTCTTCGTAGCAGGCCGTTCGTGGCCGGGTGACCACGTCCGTTTCTGACTTCGAGGAGTGATCATGTCCGAGGTGAAGATCGCCGCCGAGACGCGCAGCGAGTTCGGCAAGGGTGCCGCGCGTCGTATCCGTCGTGACAACAAGGTTCCGGGTGTGCTGTACGGCCACGGTTCGGACCCGATCCACCTGACGCTGCCGGGCCACGACCTGCTGCTGGCGCTGCGTACGCCGAACGTACTCATCTCGCTGGACATCGACGGCGAGTCGACCGAGCTGGCGATCCCGAAGTCGGTGCAGCGCGACCCGATCAAGGGCTTCCTGGAGCACGTGGACCTCCAGCTGGTGACGCGCGGCGAGCAGGTCACGGTGGAGATCCCGGTGCACACCACGGGCGAGCTGGCCCCGGGCGGCTACCTGCTGGAGCACGTCCTGGACGCGCTGCCGGTGACCGCCGAGGCCACGCACATCCCGGAGCAGGTCTCCGTGTCCGTGGAGGGCCTGGCGGCCGGTGACTCGGTCGTCGCCAAGGACATCGCGCTGCCGTCCGGTGTCACGCTGAACGTGGACGAGGACGCGGTGGTCCTGCAGGTGCTCGCGGCGCAGGCCGAGGAGGCCCCGGAGGGCGAGGAGACCGAGGACGCCGAGGGCGCGGAGGGCTGATCCCTCCCTTTCCCAGTCGTCGTTGGCCGGCCGCTGTTCCCTGGGGGGGCAGCGGCCGGCGCGTATCGAGGAGACATGGACGTGACGACCGACGCCGGTACGCCCTGGCTGATCGTGGGGCTGGGCAATCCCGGGCCCGAGTACGCGCGCAACCGGCACAACGTGGGCTTCATGGTGGCCGATCTGCTGGCGGAGCGGGTCGGGGGGAGGTTCAAGCGGGCCGGGAAGGCGCAGGCGCAGGTCGTGGAGGGCCGGATCGGTCCGCCGGGTCCCGGCAGCCGGCGGGTGATCGTGGCGAAGCCGATGTCGTACATGAATCTGTCGGGCGGGCCGGTGAACGCGCTGCGGGACTTCTACAAGGTGCCGCTCGCGCAGGTGGTGGCGGTCCACGACGAGCTGGACATCGACTACGGGACGCTGCGGCTGAAGCTGGGCGGTGGCGACAACGGGCACAACGGCCTGAAGTCGATCACGAAGGCGATGGGGCCGGAGTATCACCGGGTGCGGTTCGGCATCGGACGGCCGCCGGGGCGGATGCCGGTGGCCGATTTCGTGCTGAAGGACTTCTCGTCTGCGGAGCGCAAGGAGCTGGACTACTTCGTGGACCGGGCGGCGGACGCGGTGGAGTCGCTGGTGATCGACGGTCTGGAGCGGGCGCAGGGGACGTACAACTCCTGACATGTCCCCCACCGGGTTGACCGCGCGTGCAGGCATGGCCAAGGATCGCGGCCATGCCTTCTGCGGTTTCCTCCTCCCCGGCTGCGTCCATGGCGCTGCGGTTCGGCCGCGTCGCGCTGATGGGCACGGTCGCCGTGCTGATCCTGATCGCGGGCGTGTGGGCGTCCTGGGGCACGGCGCAGCACGTGATGCTGACCAAGGGCCGGGAGCGGGGCACGGTCGAGGTGGCGCGGTGCGGCGCCCGGTCGTGCACGGGGCCGTTCTCGCCGCTGTCGCCGGGTGCGCAGCCGCGGGAGAGGGTCGTCCTGGAGAAGACGGTGGCGGTGCGGGCGGGGCGGACGTACACGGTGATCGTGAAGCCGGGCAGTGACGACGTGGTGCGCTCGGGTCCGGCCGGTGTGCTGTACGCGTGGGTGCCGCTGGGCGGTGCGCTGCTGCTGGCGTCGGTGGTGGTGGCCGGCGGGCTCCGGCGGACGCGGGCGGCGTGGGTGCTGGCGGGATCCGGGATCGCGCTGCTCACTGCGGCCTTCGTGGCGGTGTGAGCGTGGTGCGCGGGAATGCGCGGGGTTGCGGCGCGGTGCGGCGGCGTCTTCACGCGTGATCACGTGCTTCTGCACGTGTGTGGAGCAAGGGGATGTTGCGTCTTCGTGATTGACCCGGCGCGGGTTCCGGAAGGATGCTGAGCCGCCCCCTCCACACGTTCCTTCCGCCGCAACCTTCGAAGACGGACTGCCTCATGCGTACCCTCCCTCGCGCCGGCGTACTCGCCGCCGCGTGTTCGGCCGCCCTGTTCGCCGCTCCGGTCGCCCATGCGACCGCTCCCGGGGACAACGGCACGGTCAAGATCCACGATGCCTCGACCGGCGAGGAACTCCGCCGCAACGAGCCACACGTGTGCGAGTTCTACCTGGACGCCTTCGGTTTCGACGCCGGTCAGCGGGTGGACTGGCACATCGAGTCCTGGGCGCCGACGGCCGGCGTCAAGGGCGAGACGGTGAAGTCCGGCGAGATCGCGCTGGACGGCTCGGGTCACGGCCGTACCGAGGATCTGTCGCTGCCGGACGGGCACTACAAGCTGTTCTGGAACTTCGACGGCGAGAACGGGTCGGCGAAGCACAAGGTGTTCTGGTCGGACTGCGAGGACGAGGGGGAGGGCGGCGGCGCGTCGCCGTCGGCCTCTGTCTCGGCCTCCGTCTCGGCCTCTGCCTCCGTCTCGGCCTCTGCGTCGGCTTCGGTGGCGCCGTCCGCTGGGTCGTCCGCGTCCCCGGAGCCGTCCGGTACCGGCGCGGCCACCCCCTCGTCGTCCCCGTCGGTGCAGGGCGACGGCGGTGACCTGGCCGAGACGGGCAGCGGTGCTCCGGTGGGCCTGCTGTCGGGTGTGGCCGCGGCACTGCTCGCGGCGGGCGGCTACCTGGTGGTGCGGCGCCGCAAGGCGTGACCCCGGGTCCTCACTGACACGGCGGTGCCCCCGAGCCTCGTACCGGCTCGGGGGCACCGCCGTGTCGTGGGCCCGGTCAGCCGGTGTTGCGCAGGCCGGCCGCCACGCCGTTGACGGTCAGCAGCAGGGCGCGGGAGAGCAGCGGGTCGGGCTCCTCCCCCGCGGCAGCGGCGTCGCGCTGGCGCTTGAGCAGGGCGACCTGGAGGTAGGAGATCGGGTCCAGGTAGGCGTCGCGGATGGTGAAGGTCTGCTTGAGGACGGGGGCCGCGTCCAGCAGTTCCTGCTCGCCGGTGACGCGCAGGACTTCCCGCACGGTGAGTTCGTGCTCGGCCCTGATGGTGTCGAAGACGTGCCGGAGGTGGTCCGGGACGAGGGTGTCGACGTAGTGCTGGGCGATTCTCAGGTCGGTCTTGGCGAGGGTCATCTCGACGTTGGAGATGAAGTTGCGGAAGAAGTGCCACTGCTCGTGCATCTCGTCGAGCACGGTGTCGAGGCCCGTCTCGCGCAGCGCCTTCAGGCCGGAGCCGACGCCGAACCAGCCGGGCACGATCTGCCTGGACTGGGTCCAGCCGAACACCCACGGGATGGCGCGCAGCCCGTCCAGTCCGGCACCGGAGTCGGGCCGCCGGGAGGGGCGGGAGCCGAGGTGCAGGTCGGCGAGCTGGTCGACGGGCGTGGAGGCGAAGAAGTACGCCGGGAGGTCGGGGTCCTCCACGAGACGCCGGTAGGCGGCGTGGGCGGCGTCGGAGACGACGTCCATGGCGGCGTCCCAGCGGGCGAGGGCCTCGACGGACTGGCGGGGCGCGGTGTGCAGGGCGGAGGCCTGCAGGGTGGCCGCGACGGTCAGTTCCAGGTTCTCGCGGGCCAGGGACGGGACGAGGTACTTGTCGGAGATGACCTCGCCCTGCTCGGTGACCTTGATCTCGCCCTCCAGGGTGCCCCAGGGCTGGGCGAGGATCGCGTCGTGGGAGGGGCCGCCGCCGCGGCCGACGGTGCCGCCGCGGCCGTGGAAGAGGCGCAGCCGCACGCCGTACCGGTGGGCGACGTCGCGCAGCCGGCGCTGGGCGCGGTGGATCTCCCACTGGGAGGTGGTGATGCCGCCGAACTTGGAGGAGTCGGAGTAGCCGAGCATGACCTCTTGGACGTCGCCGCGCAGCGCGACCAGGCGCCGGTAGGACGGGTCGGAGAGCATGTCCTCCAGGATCCTGTCGGCGGCCCGCAGCTCGTCGGTGGTCTCCAGCAGCGGCACGATGCCGATCTTGGCCCAGCCGGCGTGCAGGTCGATGAGGCCGGCCTCGCGGGCGAGGACGGCGGCGGCGAACACGTCGTCGGCGCCCTGGCACATGGAGATGATGTACGACTCGATGACCTCGGGTCCGAAGACCTCCAGGGCGCGCTTGACGGTCTGGAAGACGCCGAGGGTCTTCTCGCCGGCGGCGTCGACGGGCGCGGGGGTCGGGGCGAGGGGCCGCCGGGAGCGCAGTTCCTTGGCGAGGAGCCGGGCGCGGTACTCGCGCGGCATGTCGGCGTAGCGCCAGGATTCCTCGCCGAGCCGGTCGAACAGCTGGCCGAGGGCGTGGTGGTGGGCGTCCGCGTGTTCGCGTACGTCCATGGTGGCGAGCTGGAGGCCGAAGGCGGCGAGGGTGCGGATGGTGCGGGCGAGACGGCCGTCGGCGAAGAGGCCGCCGCGGTGCTCGCGCAGCGAGTTCTGGACGATGCGCAGGTCGGCCAGCAGCTCGCTGGTGCCGAGGTAGTCGCGGCCGGGCTCGTGGGGGGTGCCCTTGGCGAGGCGCAGCTTGGTGTTCTCCAGCTTCTGCCGGATGCAGGTGGCCTTGAGCCGGTAGGGCTCCTCGGCGTTGAGCCGCTTGTAGCGGGGGCTGATCTCGGGCAGCCGGTCGAGGTCGGCGTTGAGGGAGTCGAGGAGTTCCTCGGTGGCTCCGGCGTAGCGGATGGAGTTCGACAGGAAGCCGCGCAGCTCGTCGATGGTGTCGAGGGCGTCGTTGATGCCGTGCTCGTGCTGGAGGATCAGCACGTCCCAGGTGACCTGGGGGGTCACGTTGGGGTTGCCGTCGCGGTCGCCGCCGATCCAGGTGCCGAAGGTGAGCGGGCGGGTGTCGTCCGGGAGGGTGACGCCGACGCGTTCGAGTTCGGCGGTGAGGTCCTCCAGGACGTCGCCGACGGCGCCGGCGTGCAGCTCGTCGAGGTAGTAGATGGCGTTGCGGGCCTCGTCGGCGGGTTCGGGGCGCACGACGCGCAGTTCGTCGGTCTGCCAGACGAGGTCGATGTTCTCGGCCAGCCGGGTGTCCTGGCGGCGCCGGTCGGATTCGAGGACCGGGGTCTCCAGGAGCGCGGCGATGCGCCGGAGCTTGTTCAGCACGGACCGGCGGGCGGCCTCGGTCGGGTGGGCCGTGAACACCGGGCGGACGTTGAGGTTGCGCACCGTCGCGCGCAGGTGCTCGGGGTCGGCGTCCTTGAGCCGGTCGGCGGTGCGGGACAGCAGGCCGCCCTCGGCGGCGCGCCGGGCGCGCAGCTCGCGTCCGCGGTGGACCTGCTCGGTGACGTTGGCGAGGTGGAAGTAGGTGGAGAAGGCGCGGACCAGCTTGGCCGCGGTCTCCAGTTCGGTGCCGCGCAGCAGCTCGGCGGCGGCCTCGCCGTCCTCTCGGGTGAGGCGGCGGACCTTCTCGACTAGGTCCAGCAGCTCGGGGCCTTCCTGCCGTACGAGCGTCTCACCGAGGAGGTCGCCCAGCCGGCGGATGTCGGCGCGCAGTTCGCTGCTGGTGGTGACACGGGACTCAGTCTGGTCGTCGGCACTGCTCACAGGTGCGGCTCCTTGCAGTGTTGAAGCTCGTCTGGAGGGGAACCCGGACGGCGTCTCGCGCGGCGAGTGCCGCTTACGGGCCGGACATCCGGGAAAAATTCAGAGCGGACCGCGCTGTCCGACCGACACCAAGGATAGGTCGCGACCGGGCCCGTCGGCCGACGGGCCCTTGCCGCCGGGCGACACGCTGCCATACTTACGACGCCGTAGGTTACGGAACCGTAGGAAGTACGGCGCGGTTCCGGGAGCCCGGCGCCAGTCTCCCGTTTCGACAACCCCACAGGGATGCCCATGACCACCAGTTCCGATGTGATCCCCAACGCCCCCGAAGCACCCGGGAAACCCCTTGAGTCCGCCACCCTCGGTGGTGAGCGCAAGCGCTCCGTGGAGCAGCTCGCACTGCTCCTCTTCATCGTCGTGCCGTTCCTGG
Organism: Streptomyces sp. NPDC051207; assembly: GCF_040682395.1. Classification (NCBI taxonomy): domain Bacteria; kingdom Bacillati; phylum Actinomycetota; class Actinomycetes; order Kitasatosporales; family Streptomycetaceae; genus Streptomyces; species Streptomyces sp. NPDC051207. The sequence goes on from NZ_JBFBAX010000006.1 coordinate 110,714, forward strand.
CACTGCTCGCGGCGGTGCCGCTGGCCTGGGGCTGGGGGGTCAGCTGGCTGGACCTCGGCCTGATGGTCTTCTTCTACTTCCTGGGCTGCCACGGCATCACGATCGGTTTCCACCGGCACTTCACGCACGGTTCCTTCAAGGCCAAGCGGCCGCTGAAGATCGCTCTGGCGATCGCCGGTTCGATGGCCGTCGAGGGCCCGCTGGTCCGCTGGGTGGCGGACCACCGCAAGCACCACAAGTTCTCCGACGCGGAGGGCGACCCGCACTCCCCGTGGCGGTTCGGCGAGACGGTGCCGGCGCTGATGAAGGGCCTGTGGTGGGCGCACATCGGCTGGCTGTTCGACGAGGAGCAGACCCCGCAGGAGAAGTACGCGCCGGACCTGGTGAAGGACCCCGCGATGCGCGTGATCTCCCGCCAGTTCGTGCTGTGGACGGTGGTGTCGCTGGCGCTGCCGCCGGTCATCGGCGGTCTGGTGACGTGGTCCTGGTGGGGCGCGTTCACGGCGTTCTTCTGGGGCTCCCTCGTCCGGGTGGCCCTGCTGCACCACGTGACGTGGTCGATCAACTCCATCTGCCACGCGGTCGGCAAGCGCCCCTTCAAGTCGCGTGACCGCTCGGGCAACGTGTGGTGGCTGGCGATCCTGTCGTGCGGCGAGTCCTGGCACAACCTGCACCACGCCGACCCGACCTCCGCGCGGCACGGCGTGGAGCGCGGGCAGCTGGACTCCTCGGCGCGGCTGATCGCCTGGTTCGAGAAGCTCGGCTGGGCGTACGACGTGAGGTGGCCGTCACGCTCGCGTATCGATTCACGCCGCAACGTTGAGGAAGGCGGCTCCCGGCGAGGGAAGGCGACCGCCGAAGCGGCATGATTGACGCCGTGGCGACCGACTCCAGCAATACCAGCAACGACAAGCCGCGGCGGGCCCGTCGCACCCGGATGACCGGGGCCGAGCGCCGCGAGCAGTTGCTGGAGATCGGTCGGACCGTCTTCGCCGCGAAGGGCTTCGAGGGCACGTCGGTGGAGGAGATCGCGGCGAAGGCCGGGGTGTCCAAGCCGGTGGTGTACGAGCACTTCGGCGGCAAGGAGGGTCTCTACGCGGTCGTCGTGGACCGCGAGATGCGGCGCCTGCTGGACATGGTGACGAGTTCGCTCACGGCGGGTCATCCGCGTGAGCTGTGCGAGCAGGCGGCGTTCGCGCTGCTGGACTACATCGAGGAGTACACGGACGGGTTCCGCATCCTGGTCCGGGACTCCCCCATCCCGCAGTCGACGGGCTCCTTCGCCTCCCTCATCTCGGACATCGCCACGCAGGTGGAGGACATCCTGGGCCGGGAGTTCAAGAACCGCGGCTTCGACTCGAAGCTGGCCCCGCTGTACGCGCAGGCGCTGGTGGGGATGGTGGCGCTGACCGGCCAGTGGTGGCTGGACGTCCGCAGGCCGAAGAAGGCGGAGGTGGCCGCGCACCTGGTGAACCTGGCGTGGCACGGCCTGGACGGCCTGGAGCCGAAGCCCCGGCTGATAGGTCACCGCAAGAACTAGTCCCCGCGAGAACCGGACGTGCGCCGCGAAGCGCCGCGCACGTGTGCGGAAGCGCCGGTGGCCCGGGTGGTCGTCCCCCGGGTGACCGGCGCTCCGCGCGTCCGGGGCCGCGCGGCGGGCGTGCGTGGTCCGGGGCGGACGTCGCCCCGTGCGGCGGCGCCGGCGGGCCTCACCCCTCCTTGCGGGCCACCGCGAACACCCGGCGGAACGGGAACGGCGTCCCGTACGGCCCCGCCGGATAGGCCTCGCGCAGCGCGGCCCCGTACTCCGCGAGGAACTCCTCCCGCGCGCCGGGCTCGGCGGCCAGGGCGTCGAGCACGGGCCGCAGTCCGGTGCCCATGACCCAGTCGAGGACCGGGTCCTCGCCCTGGAGCAGGTGGACGTACGTCGTCTCCCACACGTCGGCGGCGCAGCCGAGGGCGGTGAGGCGGGCGAGATAGGCCTCGGGCGTGAGGACGGCGTCGTCGTGGCGCAGGACGCCGGCCAGGCGGTCCCGCCACCGCGGGGAGGCGGCGAGGTCGCGCATCAGGCGGTGGCTGGGGGCGCCGAAGTTGCCGGGCACCTGGAAGGCGAGGGTGCCGCCGGGGGCGAGGCAGGCGATCCACTCCGCGAAGCGCCCGGCGTGCCCGGGGACCCACTGGAGGGTGGCGTTGCTGACGATCAGGTCGCAGGGCGCGTCCGGGGTCCAGGTGCGGACGTCGGCGTGCGCGAAGCCGATCCGGCCTCCGCCGGGGGTGGGTCCGGCGTGTTCCCGGGCGCGGGTGAGCATCTCGGGCGCGTTGTCGTAGCCGGTGATCCGGGCGGTGGGCCAGCGGGCGGCGATCAGGGCGGTGGCGTTGCCGGGGCCGCAGCCGAGATCGGCGATGCGGGGCGGGTCGCCGGGCAGGTCCGGGACGCGGGCCAGGAGGTCGGTGAAGGGGCGGGCGCGGTGGCCGGCGTGGCGCAGGTACTGGGCGGGGTCCCAGGTGGGGGCGGCGGGCATGGGTCTGTCCTCCGGGAAGTGCCGTACTCGACGGATACCCAGACTCACCCGCATCCCACTCGACGTCAAGATACTTGATGTCAAGAGACTTCACATCGACACAACCACTACACTGATCGTCATGGAGGACGAGGTCGATCGGCTGGTGGCAGCGTGGCGCCGGGAGCGCCCGGACCTCGACGTGGAACCGCTCGAGGTGCTCAGCCGCGTGAGCAGACTGGCCCGGCACCTGGACCGCGCCCGCCGACTGGCGTTCGCCGAGCACAGCCTGGAGCCGTGGGAGTTCGACGTCCTGACGGCGCTGCGGCGCGCGGGCACCCCGTACCAGCTCTCGCCGGGGCAGCTGCTGACGCAGACCCTGGTCACGTCCGGCACGATGACGAACCGGATCGACCGGCTGGCGAAGAAGGGCCTGGTGGAGCGGCTGCCCGATCCGAGCGACCGCCGCGGCGTGCTGGTGCGGCTGACCGACGAGGGACGCGACCGCGCCGATCAGGCACTGGCCGGGCTGCTGGAGCAGGAGCGCGCGATCCTCGCGGAGCTGTCCCGCGCCGAGCGCGCCGAGCTGGCCGGGCTGCTACGCCAGCTGACCGCCCCGTTCGACAACATCCCCGGCTAGGTCCACGGGCCCGACACCGGCCCGGCGGGCCAGGGCGACCGCGGCGAGGGTGGAGTGCACGCCCAGCTTGCCCAGCACGTTCTGCATGTGGGTGCGCACCGTGTGCGGGGACAGGTACAGCCGCTCGGCGACGGCCTTGCGCCCCAGACCGGCGACCATGCAGCGCAGCACCTCCCGCTCGCGCGGGGTCAGCGACTCCACCAGCCGCTCGCTCTCGGTGCGGTGCTTGCGGGCGGCGGTCAGCTCGCGCAGCACGCCGGTCAGCAGGGCGGGCGGCAGATGCGTCTCGTCGCGCAGCACGCCCCGTATGACGGTGAGCAGCCGGGACAGGGAGCAGTCCTTGGCGACCCAGCCCGAGGCCCCGGCTTGCAGGGCGAGCGCGGCGCGGCGCGGGTCGTCCTTCTCGGCGAGGACGACCGTCCGGACGTTCGGCTGCGCCGTGCGCACCCCGGCGACCAGGGAGATCCCGTCCACCAGGCCGTCCTCGTCGCCCTCGCGGACCGGCACGGCCGGGCGCGCGCCCGGCGCCCTGCCGCCCAGGTCGGCGTCGACCAGCGCCACGTCGAAGCGGCGCCCCTCGCCCGCCGCCCGCTCCAGGCAGCGCAGCGCGGCGGGGCCGCTGCCCGCAGCGGACACGTCGACGTCGGGTTCGGCGGCCAGGGCCGCGGCGAGCGACTCGGCGAAGATGCGGTGGTCGTCGACGACCAGGACTCGGATGCGCACCACGAAACCCCCTTCCCCACGCTCCCGAGGAGCAGGGGTCACCCGTTGTGGGAGGACGACACCGGCACGGATACGGCGCCCGATGAGCCACGGTCCGACCGGACTGCCCGGGGACGGGCCGCAGCGCCCGCACGGCCGCCGCCGTGCAGACACTGCTACCCCCGCTTCGGGCGCCGTACCCGGCTGTCTCGCACCCTGATCGGCGCCGGCCCCCACCGGCGCACTGTTCCTCAGAGTACGGACGGGGCCGGGCAGCGGAAGGCTCTTTGCAGAACTGCCCCCGCGGGCGCGTTTATGGTGTGCCGCATGTTTCGTTTCGAGACAGAAGTCGACAGGGGCCGCCGTGATCTGCTCCGCGCCCGGCTGCGGGACGCGAACACGGCCGCGTCCCCGGTACTGCGCGCCCTGCGCGGCTCCCCGGCGGAACGCGAGGCGCCGCTGCACGTGTGGGCCCTGGACGCCGGCGGACAGCTCGCGGGCGGTCTGGTGGGCCACACCTGGGCGACCTGGCTGCACGTGACGTACCTGTGGGTCGACGGGCGCCACCGCGGCGCGGGCCTCGGCTCCGGGCTGCTCGCCCGCGCCGAGCGCACCGCCCGCGAGGACCGCGGCTGCCGGTCGGCCCGCCTGGAGACCTGGGACTTCCAGGCCCCCGGCTTCTACGGGAAACACGGCTACGAGGTGGTGTGCGTGATCCCCGACTATCCGCCGGGGATCACGGAGTACACGCTGACGAAGCGGCTGGGGTGAGGGCCGCCCGGGTCAGCGCACCCGGCGTGCGCCGGGCGCGGGTACCGCTTCGAAGACCCGGGGGGCCGTGCAGCCGGACGCCGCGAAGGCCTCCTCGACCGCCTTCGTGACCGCCTCGACGCCGGACTCCTCCACCAGCACGATCGCCGAGCCGCCGAAGCCGCCGCCCGTCATGCGGGCGCCGAGGGCGCCGGTGGCCAGGGCCGTGTCCACGACCAGGTCGAGTTCCGGGCAGGAGATGCGGAAGTCGTCGCGCAGCGAGGCGTGGCCCTCGACCAGGACCGGGCCGATCGCGCGCGTCTCGCCCGACTCCAGCAGGGCGACGACCCGCTCCACGCGCTCGTCCTCCGTGACCACGTGCCGCACCAGGCGGCGCACCTCCTCCTCGTCGCCCAGCCGGTCGAGCGCCGCGTCCAGTTCGGCGTACGGCACGTCCCGCAGGGCGTCGACGCCGAGCAGGGCGGCGCCCTTCTCGCAGCCGGCGCGGCGCTTGCCGTACTCGCCCTCGCTGTGGGAGTGCTTGACCTGCGTGTCGACCACGAGCAGCCGCAGGCCCTCGGCCGCGAGGTCGAAGGGGATCTGGCGCTGGGACAGGTCGCGGGTGTCGAGGAAGAGGGCGTGGCCGTCCTGGCAGCACGCCGACGCCGTCTGGTCCATGATGCCGACCGGGGCGCCGACGTAGACGTTCTCCGCGCGCTGGCACAGGCGGGCCAGCTGCCAGCCGCGCAGGTCCAGGCCGAACAGGTCGTTCAGGGCGAGGGCCACCACGACTTCGAGGGCCGCCGACGACGACAGGCCGGCGCCCGCCGGGACCGTCGAGGCGAGGTGGACGTCCGCGCCGGTCACCGCGTGGCCGGCCTCGCGCAGCGCCCACACCACGCCCGCCGGGTACGCCGTCCAGTTCTTGTCCGACTCGGGCGCCAGGCCGTCCAGGCGCAGCTCGGCGACACCGCCCTCGACGTCCGCCGAGTGCAGCCGCAGCACGCCGTCGTCGCGCCGGGAGACCGCGGCGACCGCGGTGTGCGGCAGCGCGAACGGCATGACGAAGCCGTCGTTGTAGTCGGTGTGCTCGCCGATGAGGTTGACGCGGCCCGGCGCCGCCCACACCCCGTGCGGCGCGGCCCCGTACAGCTCCTCGAACCGTTCGGCGACCGCGTCGGCAACAGCCTCGCTCATGCCCTGACCTGACCCTTCCGTGACGTCTGGTCGGCGCGCTTCTGCGCGAACTCCCACGCGTCCGCGACGATCTCCGCGAGGTCGGCGCGCGACGGGTTCCAGCCCAGCTTCTCGCGGGCCGTGTCCGCCGACGCGACCAGGACCGCCGGGTCGCCGCCGCGGCGGGGGGCGACCACTTCCGGGATCGGGTGGCCGGTGACCTGCCGGACGGTCTCGACGACCTCGCGGACCGAGAAGCCGTTGCCGTTGCCGAGGTTGCAGATCAGGTGCCGGCCGGGCTCGGCGGCCCGCAGCGCCAGCAGGTGCGCCTCGGCCAGGTCGGCGACGTGGATGTAGTCGCGCACGCAGGTGCCGTCCGGCGTCGGGTAGTCGTCGCCGAAGACGGAGATCGCCTCGCGGCGGCCCTGCGCGACCTGGAGGACCAGCGGGATGAGGTGCGACTCGGGGTCGTGCCGCTCGCCGTACGCGCCGTAGGCGCCCGCCACGTTGAAGTAGCGCAGCGAGACCGCGCCCAGGCCGTGCGCCGCCGCCTCGCCGGTGATCATGTGGTCGACGGCGAGCTTGGAGGCGCCGTAGGGGTTGGTCGGCCTGGTCGGCGCGGTCTCGGCGATCGGGATCTCGTCCGGCTCGCCGTAGGTGGCCGCGGTGGAGGAGAACACGAGTCTGCGCACGCCCGCCGTGCGCATGGCCTCCAGCAGGGCCATGGTGCCGCCGACGTTGTTGTCCCAGTACTTCTCGGGCTTCACGACCGACTCGCCGACCTGGGAGAACGCCGCGAAGTGCAGCACCGCGTCGAAGGAGGGGTCCAGCCACTTGGCGGCGTCGCGAATGTCGCCCTCCACGAAGGAGGCGCCGGCGGGCACGCCCTCGCGGAAGCCGGTGGAGAGGTTGTCGAGCACGACGACCTCGTGGCCCGCCTCCAGCAGGTGCTGGGCGACCACGCTGCCGACGTAACCCGCCCCGCCCGTCACCAGGTACTTCCCGCTCATGAACTCGCTACCTCTCGCAGTCGCTCGGCCGCACGCTCCGGCGGCACGTCGTTGATGAACACGTTCATGCCGGACTCGGAACCCGCGAGGAACTTCAGCTTGCCGGAAGTGCGGCGGATGGTGAAAAGCTCGAGGTGGAGCGCGAAGTCGTCGCGCGTGACGCCCTCGAAGTCGTCCAGGTGGCCGAACGGCGCCTGGTGCCAGGCCGCGATGTACGGCGTCGGGGGCTCGCTCTCGCCGAAGATCCGGTCGAAGCGCTTCAGCAGCTCCAGGTACACCGCGGGGAACTCCGCGCGTGCCGCCTCCGCGAGCCCCGGCAGGTCGGGCACGCGGCGCTTGGGGTACAGGTGCACCTCGTACGGCCAGTGCGCGGCGTACGGCACGAACGCCGCCCAGTGGTCACTCTCCAGGACGACCCGCTCGCCGGACAGTTCGCGCTCCAGCACGGCGTCGAACAGGTTCTCCCCGCCCGTCGCCTCCTTGTGGGACGCGAGTGAACGGAGCATCAGGGCAGTGCGCGGGGTGGTGAACGGGTAGGCGTAGATCTGCCCGTGCGGGTGACCGAGCGTCACACCGATCTCGGCGCCGCGGTTCTCGAAGCAGAACACCTGCTCCACGGAGGGGACATGGGACAGCTCGGCCGTGCGGTCGGTCCACGCGTCGAGGACCAGGCGTGCCTGCTCCTCGCTCAGGTCGGCGAAGGAGGCGTGGTGGTCGGAGGTGAAGCAGACGACCTCGCAGCGGCCGGAGTCGCCGGCCAGGGACGGGAAGCGGTTCTCGAAGACCACGACGTCGTACGACGGCTCCGGGATCTCGCTCAGCCGGTCGCCCCGCGAGGGGCACAGCGGGCACTCGTCGGCCGGCGGGTGGTAGGTGCGGCCCTGGCGGTGGGAGGCGATGGCGACGCTGTCGCCGAGCAGCACGTCGCGGCGGACCTCGGAGGTGGTGACGGTCCGCTCCAGCGGGCGGCGGTCGGCCGCCCCGCGCACGGTGTCGCCCCGCAGGTCGTAGTAGATCAGCTCGCGGCCGTCGGCCAGCCGGGTCGAGGTCTTCTTCACGCCGGACTCCTCGTTCGAGCCGCTTCGGGCTGCCCCATACTTCAAACAGAAGTCAACATAGCAAAACATAAGCCACCACGGAAGCGCTCAGATCACGATCCAACAAAGACGACCATCGGAAGTGTTCAAAAACTGAACATCGAGGCATGAGTCCCGGCACCGGATCAGTTCGCGCAACGAAGCGAGTGCTTATGGAAACTCCCACATACCTGGCAGCGGAGCTGCGGCTCCCGACGAACTGGCTCGACTACACGATCCTCGGCATCTACTTCGTCGTCGTGCTCGGCATCGGCTTCGCCGCCCGCCGGTCGGTGAAGACCAGCCTCGACTTCTTCCTCTCGGGCCGCTCCCTGCCCGCCTGGGTCACCGGCCTCGCCTTCATCGCCGCCAACCTCGGCGCCACCGAGATCCTCGGCATGGCCGCCAACAGCGCGCAGTACGGCGTCTACACCACCCACTGGTACTGGATCGGCGCCATCCCCGCGATGGTCTTCCTCGGCCTGGTGATGATGCCGTTCTACTACGGCTCCAAGGTCCGCTCGGTCCCCGAGTTCCTGCTGCTGCGCTTCGACAAGGCGGCGCACCTGCTCAGCTCGGTCCTGTTCGCCTTCGCCGCCATCCTGATCGCCGGCGTCAACCTGTACGCCCTCGCCATCGTCGTCGAGGCGCTGCTCGGCTGGCCGCAGTGGGTGGCGATCGTCGTCGCCGGCTTCTTCGTGCTCGCCTACATCACCCTCGGCGGGCTGTCCTCCGCGATCTACAACGAGGTCCTGCAGTTCTTCGTGATCCTCGCCGCGCTCATCCCCATCACGGTGCTGGGCCTCAAGAGCGTGGGCGGCTGGGACGGCCTGTCCGACTCGCTGACCAGGTCGCAGGGCGGTGACTTCATGACCGCCTGGGGCGGCACCGGCATCGGCAGCGACAACCCGCTCGGCGCGAACTGGCTGACCATCGTCCTCGGCCTCGGCTTCGTGCTGTCCTTCGGCTACTGGACGACGAACTTCGCCGAGGTGCAGCGCGCGCTGTCCGCGAAGAACCTCTCCGCCGCCCAGCGCACCCCGCTGATCGCCGCGTTCCCGAAGATCTTCATCGTCTTCCTCGTCATGATCCCGGGCCTGGTCGCCGCCGTGCTGGTGCCGAAGATCGGCACGCCGGGCTCCGACCTCCAGTACAACGACGCCATCCCCTACCTGATGGAGCAGTTGCTGCCCAACGGCGTGCTGGGCATCGCGGTGACCGGTCTGCTGGCCGCGTTCATGGCGGGCATGGCGGCGAACGTGTCGTCCTTCAACACCGTCTTCACCACCGACATCTGGGCGAAGTACGTGGTCAGGGGCCGCGACGACGACTACTACGTGCGGTTCGGGCGCCTCATCACCGCGATCGGCGTGCTGGCCTCGATCGGCACGGCGTTCCTCGCGTCGTCGTTCTCGAACATCATGAGCTACCTCCAGACGCTGTTCTCCTTCTTCAACGTCCCGATGTTCGTCGTCTTCATCATCGGCATGTTCTGGAAGCGCGCCTCCATGAAGTCCGGCTTCTGGGGCCTGATCGCGGGCACCACCGCCGCGATGGTGAACTACTTCTGGATCTACAAGCAGGGCATCGTCGACATCCCCTCCGACCAGGGCGCCAACTTCGTCTCCGCGATCGCCGGGTTCGTCGCGGGCGCGGTCGTCATGGTGGCCGTCTCGCTGTTCACCCGGCCCAAGCCCGCCGAGGAACTCCAGGGGCTGGTGTACGGCACCACCTCGCCCGGCATGTCCGAGCCGCCCGCCGCGGGCGACGACGCCTGGTACCGCAAGCCGGCCCTGCTGGGCTGGGGCGCGGTGATCCTCGCGGCCGCCTGCTACATCCCGTTCTCGTTCTGACCGCGGGAGGATGGAGAGACCATGAGCGAGTACTACTCCGAGAAGGACGTCCACCGCGAGGTCTCCGAGCTGGAGACCAAGTCGACGACCGCCGCCCGGCTGTTCGACATCCGGCGGATCATCGGCGGGCTGTTCGTGATCTACGGCGTGATCGTGACGATCGCGGGGTTCACGGCGTCCGACGCGGACATCGCCAAGGCCGAGGGCGTCAACATCAACCTGTGGACCGGCCTGGGGATGCTGCTGCTCGGGCTGTTCTTCCTGGCGTGGCTGAAGCTGCGGCCGGTGGCCCCGCCGCCGCCGGACCTGGCACCCGGGGACTCCGGGGACGCCGCGAACCCCGGGAGCAGGGCCGGGGAGTGACGGCGGGCACGTGACCTGCCGACGGTGTCCGGGCGGGCGCCGGGCGGGTGACCTGCCGCCGGTGCCGGGGTGGGCGCCGGGCGGTTCGCGCGGCCCGGCGTGCCCGGGGCCCCGCCCGCGTCCCACCGCGTCCGCCCGCGTCCGCCCGCGTCCGCCCTCCGGTCAGTCCTGCGGCCCGTGCACGCCCCCCGCTCTGTCCAGCAGCCCCGTTCTCGCCGCCAGGGCCGCCGCCTCCAGCCGGGAGCCCACCCCGAGCTTCATCAGGACCCGCTGGACGTGGGTGCGGGCGGTGGAGGGGGCGATGCCCATGCCGGCGGCGATCAGGCGGGTGTCCTCGCCGTCGGCGACGCGGACCAGGACCTCGACCTCCCTCGGGGTGAGCATCCGGAGCAGGCGCTGGCCCTCGTCGTCCGGCTGGGCGGCGGGGTTGAGCAGCTCGCCGAAGGCGCCCTGGAGCAGCTGCGGGGCGACCGCCGCCTCGCCGGAGCGTGCCTTCATGATCGCCCGCTCGACGCCCTCTATGCGCTCGTCGTGCCGCACGTACCCCGAGGCCCCCGCCGCGAAGGCCGCCGCGATGCCCCGCGGGCTGGGCACCGGGCCCAGCACCACCACCGCGACCTGCGGACGCTCCCGCTTGATCCTCGCCACCGGGTCGAAGATGCCGGGCTCGGCCGGTGTCGCCGTCCCCAGCAGGCACACCTCCGGCGCCCGGCTGATCACCAGCTCCGCCGCGCCCGCGGTCGGCGCCGTGGCGGCGAGCACCCGGTGCCCGCGCAGCTTCAGCGCCGAGGCCAGTGCCTCGGCGAGCAACCGGTGGTCGTCGACCACCGTGAGCCGCACTCCCATCGAGCAACCCCCCAGTCCCCCAACGGACCCTCGTGGACCCTCACGATGAACGCCCCACCGTGAATCCTCCAGTGTGGACGCGTCAGTGCCCCCGGAAGCTACACGCAAGTTCCGCCTCGCGCTGCCCCTACCGGCGACAAACGCCCGGATACGCGACGGCGGCCCCACACCCTGACGGGTGCGGGGCCGCGGCCGTGGAACGGGGAGCGGTCAGTTCGTACCGAACGCGACCGCCAGGTACTCCTTCTCGTCCGAGGTGGTCCGGGGCTTGCTGGCGTACACCGCCGACATGTAGAAGCGGCCCTGGGAGAACAGCAGCTCCGCGAAGTCCGGGAGCAGGCTGGTCTCCGCGTCGCGCACCGACTCCGTCGCCGGGTTCTCCAGCAGTGTCGTCTGCTGGAAGGAGCCGCCGTCGATGCTGACGACCTGGCCGCCCTTGTCGTAGGGCGGGCGCTTGTACGCCAGGAGGTTGCCGCCGTCCATGCGCAGCGGGGTGATCGAGTAGCCGTCGCCCGCGTCGGCGCGCTGGCCGGTCTGCCTGCCGGTGGCCAGGTCGAAGGCGACGATCTCGTTCGTCCGGCCGTAGTCGCCGCTGCTGTCCTTCTCCTCGGTGGGGAGGTACAGCCGGTCGTTGCCGACGGCGAGCATCAGGCAGTGCTCGATGCGGGAGATGCCGTCGCACTTGGCGGCGAACTGCTCGCCGGGCGCGGAGATGCGGGCGCGCAGCTTGCCGGTCTTGTTGTCGATGGAGAAGAAGTCGGAGATGCCGCTGCCGTCGCCCGCGGAGTCACCGACGTCGGCCGCCACGACCAGCGGTTCGGTGGAGACGATGCTGGCGTACTCGATGCCCGCGGACATCTTGTACTCCGAGATCACCTTCCCGGACTTCGGGTCGATGGTCTGGACGTGCAGCTGGCGGTTGTCGTACGGGCCGCACTTGCGCAGCGCGACCAGCCTCGCCCCGCCGCCGTACCCGGCGTCGTAGCAGGAGTCGGTCGGCTTGGGGCTCCACAGCGTCTTGCCGGAGGCGATGTCGAAGGCGCCGCCGCCGCTGGTGCCGCCCACGGCGACGGTGCTGCCGCTGAGGGTGACGTTGTCGAAGCTGACGTCCCGGTCACCGGTCTTGAGCGTCTTCGTCCACAGCTTCTTGCCGGCGTCCAGGTCGATCGCCGCGACCTGGCTGCACCCGTGCGAGGGGTCGGCCTTGGTCGGCATGGCGGGCTGGAAGGTGACCGCCGTCCTGTTGTCCTCGGTGACGTGCCGGCTGGCCTGGCAGACCGGTCCCGGCAGGTCGATCGTCCACAGCTCGGAGCCCTTGTCGGGGTCGTAGCCGACGATCTCGGCGACGCCGCTCTTGGCGTACACCTTGTCGGTGATCCACGAACCGGAGACGACGACGCTGCTGTCGCCCTTCACCTCGGGCGCCGGCACCTGGAAGAGCACCTTGCCCGCCGGGTCGGACGGCGCCTTCTCCTTGCCGCCCGTCGAGCCGCCGTCCGCGCCGGAGCCGCCCTTGGGGTCGGTGCCGCCCGTGCCGCCTCCGGTGGAGCTGGCGGTGTCGTCCTTCTTGCCGTCGTCCTTGCCGGACGCGTACCAGACACCGCCGCCGACGATCAGGGCGATCGCCACGACGGCGGCCACGATGATGGCGAGCTGCGCGTTGATCTTCCGTCCGCCGCCGCCCGGCTGGGGCTGCTGCGGCATGGTCGGCGGCTGCGGGTAGCCGTAGCCGGGCTGCTGGCCGTACGGGGCGGTGGGCTGGCCGTACGGGTTCGGCTGGCCGTATCCGCCCGGCCGGGCGTAGGGGCTGGGCTGGCCGTAGGGCGGCGGGGCGGCCGGGGGCGGGGTCTGCGGCGCCTGCGGGTAGCCGTAGCCCGGCTGCGGCTGGGGGGCCTTGCCGAGGTCCGGTCCGCCAGGTGGCTGCGGGGGCTGGGGCGGGCCGAAGCCTCCCCCCTGCGGGGGCTGGCCGGGCGGCGGGGGCGGCGGCTGGGTCATGGCGTCAGTACCTCGGAGACGGATCGGGCGGCGGACGGAACGGGGGAGGCCGGGTCACTTGCCGTAGGCGAGCATCAGCTTCTCCTTGGCGTCGTCGTTTCCGTTCAGCCGGGTGGTGGAGATGTAGAAGCGGCCGTCGACCCAGTCGATCGCCTTGGAGAAGAAGCCGTTCTCGATGTCGGCGGCGCCGGCCGGGTTCTGCAGCAGCTTGGTGGGCTGGTGGCCGCTGCCGGAGGTCGCGATCGACACGACCTGGCCGCCCGCGTCGTACGACGGCTGCACGTACGCGACGAGCCTGCCGCCCTCGGCCTTCATCGGCAGCATCGACTCGTCCGCCGGGGACTTGACGCGCCACTTCTCCTTGCCGGTGTCCAGGCTGATCGCCACGATCTCGTTGGCGGCGGCCGTCGCCTTGGTGGGCAGGTAGAGCGTGTCGTCGTCGGCGGCCACGCCCAGGCAGCCCTGGAGGTTGCGCTCCAGGATGGCCCAGCCGCACTCGGGGGCGAAGTCCTCGTCGACCTCGACCTGCGAGCGGAACCTGCCGTCGTCGCCGATGGTGGAGATGTTCCAGGCCTTCTTGTCCTCGTTGGTGCTGTAGACGACCAGCGGGTCCACCGAGTAGGTGCGCGCGACCCGCCAGCCCTTGTCGAACTTCTGGGTCCACTTGGCCCGGCCGGTCCTCGGGTCCAGCTCCTGCACCTCGTCGTGCTCGTTGGCGGTGCTCGCGCCGCAGGACGACACGGCGACGATCCTCTCGCCGCCCGCGAACGCGGTCGGGAAGCAGGCTTCGCCGTACTTCTTCTTGTCCCACAGCTTCTTGCCGGACGTGACGTCGTACGCCGTGCCGGACTGGGAGCGGCCCACCATCAGGGTGTCGCCCGTGATGGTCAGGCCCAGCGAGAGCGTGGAGTCGAACAGGCCGCCCTCGGCGACCTCCCCCTTCCAGCCCTGCTCACCGGTGTTGAGGTCGACCTGCTGGAGCTGGTTGCACTTGGCGCGGTCGCTGCTGCCGCTCATGTACGCGACGACGATCTTGTCGTCGGACGTCTTCTGCGGTGTCGTCGCGCAGATCTTCTGCGGGAAGGTGATCGCGTCCCAGGTGGGCCTGCCGTCGCCGACGTTGTACGCGAACAGCTGCTTGTACGCCGCCTTCACCGCGGTCTTGCCGGTGATCCACATGCCCTCGGCCTCGGCACCGGAACCGGGCGCGTCGGGCGCCTCCTTGTACCACAGCACCCTCGCCTCGCCGGCCTGGCGGCCCTCGTTGAGGTTCTCGGGGTCCTCGCCGCCGTCGCCGCTGCCGTCACCGGGGTTGACCGGCGCCTGCGACCCGGACGGCTTGGGGTCGTCGCTCTTGCCCGCGACCGGCTTGTCGCCCTTGTCGTCGCCGCCGTTCGTCACGGCGAACACCGTGCCGCCGATCACGACAAGCGCCGCGACCGCCGCGCCGACCACGAGCGCCGTCCGGTTCTTGAACGGGTTGCGGGAGCCGGACGGCGGGGTGCCGGGCGCACCCGGGTACTGCGGCTGCGTGGGATAGCCGTAACCGGGCTGCCCGTACGGCCCCGGCTGCTGCCCGTAGGGGCCGGGGGTGTACGGGCCCGGCTGGGCGTAGGGTCCCGGCTGCTGCGGGTATCCGTACCCGGGCTGCGGCGGGCCCTGGGGCGGCGGCGGGGTGCCCGGCGGGCCCTGCGGGGGCGGCGGGGCCCCGAAGCCCTGCTGCGGCGGCGGGTCCTGCGGTGCTCCGAAACCGCCGTGCGGCGGCTGGCTGGGCGGCTGAGTCATCAGCTCGTTCCCCTCTACTCACTGATTTTTCGCCACGCCCCGAGGTACGGAAGCGCCACTGGGAGTCGGCCTCGGACGGTTCTGGCCGGTTCTCGGTCGGCTCTTTCTATCACCCGGCGCCGACCTGCCAACGGGCCGCGTCCTGCCCTGTTCCCAAGGGAGGACCGGCCCGTGATGCCCCCGTTACGTGCCTCACGCCCCCTTCACGGGCGGCTACGCGTCCTCCGCCAGTTCCAGCCAGCGCATCTCCAGCTCCTCGCGCTGCCCGGCCAGCTCCCGCAGTTCGGCGTCGAGTTCGGCCACCTTGGCGAAGTCCGTGGCGTTCTCGGCGATCCGCGCGTGCAGCCGGGACTCCTTCTCGGAGATCTTGTCCAGCTGCCGCTCGATCTTCTGCAGTTCCTTCTTCGCGGCGCGCTGGTCGGCGGCGCTCCGCTCCGGGGCCGCGGCGGCGTCGGCCCGCGCGGCGGCCGGGACCGCGGCGGCGGCGGCCTCCTCCATGCGGCGGCGGCGCTCCAGGTACTCGTCGATGCCGCGCGGCAGCATCCGCAGGGTGCCGTCGCCGAGCAGCGCGAACACCCGGTCGGTGGTCCGCTCGACGAAGAACCGGTCGTGGGAGATGACGATCATCGAGCCCGGCCAGCCGTCGAGCACGTCCTCGAGCTGGGTGAGCGTCTCGATGTCGAGGTCGTTGGTGGGCTCGTCCAGGAACAGCACGTTGGGCTCGTCCATGAGGAGCCGCAGCAGCTGCAGGCGGCGCCGCTCACCGCCGGACAGGTCACCGACCGGCGTCCACTGCTTCTCCTTGCCGAACCCGAACGTCTCGCACAGCTGACCGGCGGTCATCTCGCGGCCCTTGCCCAGGTCGACGCGCTCGCGCACCTGCTGCACGGCCTCCAGGACCCGCCAGGACGGGTCGAGTTCGGAGACCTCCTGCGAGAGGTAGGCGAGCTTGACGGTCCTGCCGACGCGGATGCTGCCGCCGGCGGGCTGCGTCTCGCCCTGGGTGCGGGCGGCGTCGGCCATGGCGCGCAGCAGGCTGGTCTTGCCCGCGCCGTTCACGCCGACCAGGCCGATGCGGTCACCGGGGCCGAGCTGCCAGGTGATGTGCTTCAGCAGCACCTTGGGGCCGGCCTGGAGGGTGACGTCCTCCAGCTCGAAGACGGTCTTGCCGAGCCGTGAGGAGGCGAACTTCATCAGCTCGCTCGTGTCGCGGGGCGGCGGCACGTCCTTGATCAGCTCGTTGGCGGCCTCGACGCGGAAGCGCGGCTTGGACGTCCGCGCGGGCGCGCCGCGCCGCAGCCAGGCCAGCTCCTTGCGGACCAGGTTCTGCCGCTTGGTCTCCTCGGTGGCGGCGATGCGTTCCCGTTCGGCGCGGGCGAAGACGTAGTCGGAGTAGCCGCCCTCGTACTCGTGGACGACGCCACGCTGGACGTCCCACATGCGGGTGCAGACCTGGTCGAGGAACCAGCGGTCGTGGGTGACGCAGACCAGCGCCGAGCGGCGCTCGCGCAGGTGCTGGGCGAGCCAGGCGATGCCCTCGACGTCGAGGTGGTTCGTGGGCTCGTCCAGGACGATCAGGTCCTGCTCCTCGATGAGCAGCTTGGCGAGCGCGATCCGGCGCCGCTCGCCGCCGGACAGCGGGCCGATGACCGTGTCCAGGCCCTTGGGGAAGCCGGGCAGGTCGAGGCCGCCGAACAGGCCGGTGAGGACGTCCCTGACCTTGGCGTTGCCGGCCCACTCGTGGTCGGCCATGTCGCCGATGACCTCGTGCCGCACGGTCGCCGCGGGGTCGAGGGAGTCGTGCTGGGTGAGCACGCCGAGGCGCAGCCCGCCGGAGTGCGTGACCCGTCCGGAGTCGGCCTCCTCCACCTTGGCCAGCATCCGGATCAGGGTGGTCTTGCCGTCGCCGTTGCGGCCGACGACACCGATGCGGTCCCCTTCCGAGACGCCGAGCGAGATGCCGTCGAGGAGGGCACGGGTGCCGTAGACCTTGCTGACGTTCTCGACATTGACCAGGTTGACGGCCATTTTTCTCCTGCGCAGGGGGATCGGTCAGCCTCCCAGCGTAGTGTGCGCCGGTCGGGTGACGGCCCGGGCACCGGTGGGGCCCGGGCGCGGTGGCCGTGACGGCCGGGGGCCGGGATGGCCGGGGGTGGTTACAGGACGGTCGCTCCGGGTGCCGGTCCCGGTGCCGTGCGGACCGTGCGGCAGGTGCCGGAGGCGCGCAGCGAGTCCGCGATGTCCGCCGCCGACCCGGCGTCCCGGGCGAGGAACGCCGTGGTCGGGCCGGAGCCGGAGACCAGCGCGGCGAGCGCCCCGGCGGCGCGGCCCGCGGCGAGGGTGCCGGCGAGCTCCGGGAAGAGGGACAGCGCGGCGGGCTGGAGGTCGTTGCGGACGGCGGCGGCGAGCGCGTCGGTGTCGCCCTTGGCGAGGGCGTCGATCAGGTCCCGCGAGGCGACCGGCTCCGGGATGTCCGTGCCCTCGCCGAGCCGGTCGAACTCGCGGAAGACGGCCGGGGTGGACAGTCCGCGCGCCGCCATCGCGAACACCCAGTGGAAGGTGCCGCCGACGTCCAGGGGGGTCAGCCGCTCGCCGCGCCCGGTGCCGAGGGCGGCGCCGCCGACCAGGCTGAACGGCACGTCGCTGCCCAGTTCCGCGCAGAGGGCGAGCAGTTCCCCGCGGGAGGCGCCGGTCCCCCACAGCGCGTCGCAGGCGAGCAGCGCGCCTGCGCCGTCCGCGCTGCCGCCCGCCATGCCGCCGGCGACGGGGATGTCCTTGGCGATGTGGATGTGCACGGCGGGGCTGCGGCCGTACCGGGCGGCGAGCGCCTCGGCGGCGCGGGCGGCCAGGTTCGTGCGGTCCAGCGGCACCTGGCCGGCGTCGGGGCCCGTGCAGGTGACGCGGAGGTCGTCGGAGGGGGTGACGGTGACCTCGTCGTAGAGGCCGACCGCGAGGAAGACGTTGGCCAGGTCGTGGAAGCCGTCGGGGCGGGCGGCGCCGACCGCGAGCTGGACGTTGACCTTGGCGGGGACGCGGACGGTGACGCTCACGGGTGACCGGGCTCCTCGGGCTGGGCGGCGGCCTTGTGCTCGGCGATGCGGGCGAACTCCTCGACGGTGAGGGACTCGCCGCGCGCCTGCGGGGAGATCCCGGCGGCGACGAGGGCCGCCTCCGCGGCGGGCGCCGATCCGGCCCAGCCGGCGAGCGCCGCGCGCAGGGTCTTGCGGCGCTGCGCGAACGCGGCGTCCACGACCGCGAAGACGTCCTTGCGGGACGCCGTGGTCTTCGGCGGCTCGCTCCGGCGGACCAGGGACACCAGCCCGCTGTCGACGTTCGGTGCGGGCCAGAACACGTTGCGGCCGATCGCGCCGGCGCGCTTGACCTCGGCGTACCAGTTGGCCTTGACGGACGGGACGCCGTACACCTTCGAGCCGGGGGCGGCGGCGAGGCGGTCGGCGACCTCGGACTGGACCATCACCAGGGTCCGTTCGATGCTCGGGAAGGTCTCGAGCATGTGCAGCAGGACCGGGACGGCGACGTTGTAGGGCAGGTTGGCCACCAGCGCCGTCGGGGCCGGGCCGGGCAGCTCGGTGACCTGCATGGCGTCGCGGTGCACCAGCGCGAAGCGGTCGGCGCGCTGCGGCATGCGGGCCTCGACGGTGGCGGGCAGTGCGGCGGCGAGCACGTCGTCGATCTCGACGGCGACCACGCGGTCGGCGGCCTCCAGCAGCGCCAGGGTCAGGGAGCCGAGCCCCGGGCCGACCTCCACGACGACGTCGTCGGGGCGGACGTCCGCGGTACGGACGATACGGCGGACGGTGTTCGCGTCGATCACGAAGTTCTGGCCGCGCTGCTTGGTGGGACGCACGCCGAGAGCACCGGCGAGTTCACGCACGTCGGCGGGTCCGAGAAGGGCGTCGGGGGTGGGGCTGGTCACGGGACAAGGGTACGGGTCGCCCGCGCGGGCCGGTGCCGGCGGGCGGCCCGGCCGCTCAGCCGTGCAGACGGCTGCCGCAGTGCGGCCAGGGGCCGGCGCCCTGCTGCTGGTAGAGCAGTTTCGCCCGGTACGTCTGCTCCGACGCGGGGGCGTCCTGGGGGCGGCCGGTTCCGCCGAGCGCCTGCCAGGTCCGGCGGTCGAACTGGTAGAGGCCCCCGTACGTCCCCGACGGGTCCACCGCGTCGGCCCGGCCCCCCGACTCGCACTGCGCCAGGCCCCGCCAGTTCAGGCCGTCCGCCCCGCCGGCCGACCGCGGCCGCGTGCCGACCTTCACCAGCTGCGTCCGCGGCTCGCGCACCACCTCGGCCCCGGTCCGGCGCGGTCGGTGCCGGACCCCGTTGACGGTGCGCACGGCGTAGGTGACCCGCAGCACCCCCGGCCGCCCGGCGCGTTCGACGACCTCCGTGCCGCGGAACAGCGACGCGTCCGGCACCCGCCGCTCCCGGAACGGGATCACCTCCTCGCGGACCTCCTCGCCGGCCGTGATCCGCAGCACGGTCACCGTCTGCCCGTCGCGCGGGAAGGAGTCCGGCGGCACGGACGTGGTGTCCTGCCCGCGCAGCGTCACCCCGGCCGCCTCGACGGCCTCCCGCACGGTCGCGGCGTTCGTGCGGATGGTCCGGGCCCGGCCGTCGGCCAGGATGGTCACCGTGCGCTCGGTGCGCACGTCGAGGGCGAGCCCCGCCCGCCCGATGCGCCGGGAGCGCGACGTCGACAGGTACGCGCCCTCGGCGCGCACCCCGAGCTGTCTGAGCGCCCCCTCGACGGTCGGTTCCGTCGTCCACACCTGGCGCCGGTGGCCGTCGACGGTGAGCCGCACGGGACGCCCGTGGCGCACGGCGACCTCGTCGCCGTCCTCCAGCTCCGCGTCCGGCGCGGGCGCCACCACGTCGTGGGCGCCGACCCGCAGGCCCTCCTCGGCGAGGAGTTCACCGACGTCGTCGGCGAAGGTGTGCAGGGTGCGGGTCCTGCCGTCGACGCTCAGCTCGATCGCCTTGTCCTTGGCGACGAACGCGCTCGTGCCGCCCGCGAGGAACGCGACGACCAGCGCCTGCGGCAGCAGACGGCGCACGGAGCCCTCCGCGCGCTCGGCGGGGCGGGCCCTGCGCCGGTGTCCGCCCGGCCGCGACGCGCCCCGGCCGTATGTCCTGTCCGTCTCGTCCTGCGTCTTGCCCACGCCGACACGCTCCACAGCCCGAAGGACCGGACCGGAGGGGTCCGGATCGGGCCCAGAACCTAGTGGAGCGGCGGTCACCGTACAAAGCGACGCGCGTGCGGTCAGTAGCCGAACGCCCGTGCCGTGTTGGCCGCCAGCGCCGTCGCCAGGGCGTCCTCCCCGATGCCCCGCACCGCGGCCATCGCCCGGACCGTGACGGGGACGAGATAGGGCGCGTTGGGCCGTCCGCGGTAGGGCACCGGCGTCAGGAAGGGCGCGTCCGTCTCCACGAGGAGCAGGTCCAGCGGCGCCACGGCCAGGGCGTCGCGCAGGTTCTGGGCGTTCTTGAAGGTGACGTTGCCGGCGAAGGACATGAAGTACCCGGCGCGGGCGCAGATGTCGGCCATCTCGGCGTCGCCCGAGTAGCAGTGGAACACCGTCCGCTCGGGCGCGCCCTCCTCCTTCAGCACGCGCAGCACGTCCGCGTGGGCGTCGCGGTCGTGGATGACGAGGGCCTTGCCGTGCCGCTTGGCGATCTCGATGTGGGCGCGGAAGGACCGCTCCTGCGCCGCCTTGCCCTCCGGGCCGGTGCGGAAGTAGTCGAGGCCGGTCTCGCCGACCCCCTTGACCTGCGCGAGCCCGGCCAGCCGGTCGATCTCGGCGAGCGCCTCGTCCAGGGCGGCGTCCCCGCCGGGCTCGCGGGCGCCCTGCCGGGACCAGCCTCCCCCGGCCCTGGAGGGCCGGGAGGTGCCCCCAGGGTCGCCGTGCACGATGCGCGGGGCCTCGTTGGGGTGCAGGGCGACGGTCGCGTGCACGGCGTCGTACGCGGCGGCCGTCTCGGCGGCCCAGCGGGAGCCGGCGAGGTCGCAGCCGACCTGCACGACCGTCGTGACCCCGACGGACGCGGCCTTCGCCAGGGCCTGCGCCACCGTGCCGGACTGCATGTCGAGGTGGGTGTGCGAGTCGGCGACCGGCACCCGGAGCGGCTCGGGCAGGGGCGGCGCGTCGTTGTTGTCGTCCGTGCGGGCGGCGTTGGCAGGCATGCCCCGATCCTACGAAAGGGGCGGGCGGGGGTGGTGTGCGGAGGGCGGCCGGCTCGCCCGGTGGGCGCCGCCGTACGCCCTCACGCCCGGCGTTGCGCCGTACGCCCTCACGCCCCCGCGTTCTTCGCCGCCACCACCGCGTCGAACACCTCCCGCTTCGGCACGCCCGCCTCCGCGGCGACCGCGGCGATGGCCTCCTTGCGGCGCTCCCCCGCCTCCTCGCGGACCCGCACCCGGCGTACCAGTTCGGCGGCGTCGAGTTCCTCCGGGCCCTTCTCGGGGGCGCCCTCCACGACGACGGTGATCTCGCCGCGCACGCCGTCGCGCGCCCAGTCGGCCAGCTCGCCGAGCGGGCCGCGCCTGACCTCCTCGTACGTCTTGGTCAGTTCCCGGCAGACCGCGGCACGCCGGTCGGGGCCGAACGCCTCGGCCATGGCGGCGAGGGTGTCGTCCAGGCGGTGCGGCGCCTCGAAGTAGACGAGGGTGCGGCGCTCCCCGGCGACCTCGCGCAGCCGGGTCAGCCGCTCGCCGGCCTTGCGCGGCGGGAACCCCTCGAAGCAGAACCGGTCGACGGGCAGCCCGGACAGCGCGAGCGCGGTGAGCACCGCGGACGGGCCGGGCACGGCGGTGACCGTGATGTCCTGCTCGACGGCCGCGGCGACCAGCCGGTAGCCGGGGTCGGAGACGGACGGCATCCCGGCGTCGGTGACGAGCAGCACGCGCGCGCCGCCGACGAGTTCCGCGACGAGTTCGGGCGTGCGGGCGGACTCGTTGCCCTCGAAGTACGACACCACGCGTCCCTGGGGCGTGACGCCGAGGGCCTGGGTGAGGCGGCGCAGCCGGCGGGTGTCCTCGGCGGCGACGACGTCGGCGCCGGCCAGTTCCGCGGCGAGCCGGGGCGGGGCGTCCTGGACGTCGCCGATGGGGGTGCCCGCCAGTACAAGGGTTCCAGTCACGTTCCCATCCTCGCAGGGGCGGCTCACGGCGAACGCATCCGGACGGGTGGGCCCGTGCGCGGGACTCACACAGAAGGGTTCCCTACGATGGCGCGGTGACCAGTACCGCGTCCTCGACGGACACCCGGCAGGGCCCAGAACCGCGCGACGAGCAGCCGTCGTGGCAGCAGCGGCTGCGCCGTTTCGGATACACGGCGCGGCCCACGAGCGACGTCCGGGACCGGCTGGTGCCGCCGTACAACGAGCCGGGCCCGCGGATGTGGGAGGCGCTCGGCGTGCGCAGGCCGCTGGCCGCGCGGCTGGTGCGGCTGACCGGCTGGGGCGGCCCGCTGCTGGTGACGCTGCTGGCCGGGGTGCTCCGGTTCTGGAACCTGGGCAGCCCGAAGGCGGTGATATTCGACGAGACGTACTACGCCAAGGACGCGTGGGCGCTGGTCCACCGCGGTTTCGAGGTCAACTGGGACAAGAACGCCAACAAGCTGATCCTGGCGACCAACGGCGACGTGCCGATCCCGGCGGACGCGGCGTACGTCGTGCATCCGCCGGTGGGCAAGTACGTCATCGGGCTCGGCGAGCTGATGTTCGGCCTCGATCCGTTCGGCTGGCGCTTCATGACGGCGGTGCTCGGCACGCTGTCCGTCCTGATGCTGTGCCGCATCGGGCGCCGGCTGTTCCGCTCGACGTTCCTCGGCTGCCTGGCGGGCGCGCTGATGGCGGTGGACGGGCTGCACTTCGTGATGAGCCGCACCGCGCTGCTCGACGGGGTGCTGATGTTCTTCGTGCTGGCGGCGTTCGGCTGCCTGCTGATCGACCGGGACCGGGCGCGGGAGAAGCTCGCCGCGGCGCTGCCCGCCGACGCCGAGGGCCGGGTCCGGCCGGACGCGCACACGGCGGAGACGACATCGCTGCTGTGGCGGCCGTGGCGCTGGGCGGCGGGGCTGATGCTGGGCCTGGCGATCGGCACGAAGTGGAACGGCCTGTACGTCCTGGCCGCGTTCTGCGTGATGACGGTGCTGTGGGACGTCGCCTCCCGCCGGGTGGCCGGCGCCCGGCACCCGTACGCGGCGGTGATCAGGCACGACCTGGGCCTGGCGTTCCTGGCGACGGTGCCGGTGGCGATCGTCACGTACATCGCGTCCTGGACGGGCTGGATCCTGTCCCCGGCGAACGGCAAGGGCGGCTACTACCGCAACTGGGCCGCCACCGACGGCAAGGACAGCGACTGGTCGTGGCTGTTCCCCGACTGGTGGCGCAGCCTGTGGCACTACGAGCACCAGGTGTACGAGTTCCACGTCGGCCTGTCCTCGCCGCACACGTACGAGTCGAACCCGTGGAGCTGGATCGTCACCGGCCGCCCGGTGTCGTACTTCTACGAGTCGCCGGCGCCCGGCAAGGACGGCTGCCCGGTGGACGCGGGCGGCAAGTGCGCCCGCGAGGTGCTGGCGATCGGCACGCCGCTGCTGTGGTGGGTGGCCTGCGCGGCGCTGCTCTACGTGCTGTGGCGCTGGGCCTTTCGGCGCGACTGGCGGGCGGGCGCGATCGCCTGCGGTGTCGTGGCCGGATACCTGCCCTGGTTCCTGTACCAGGAGCGCACGATCTTCTACTTCTACGCGATCGTCTTCCTGCCGTTCCTGTGCCTGGCGGTGGCGATGCTCCTGGGGGCGCTCGTCGGCCCGCGGGACTCCTCGGACACCCGCCGCGTGGCGGGCGCGACGGCCGCGGGCGTCCTGGTCCTGCTGATCGCGTGGAACTTCATCTACTTCTGGCCGATCTACACCGGCCAGGCCATCCCGATCGACGACTGGCGGGCGCGAATGTGGCTGGACACGTGGGTGTGACAGGGCTTCACTGGAGCGTTCGCACAGGCGTCTTCCCGGGCGGGTCGAGGAAGGCGTGGGGGGAAACGGGGAGGGGAGCGCGTCATGCGCAGGGGGATCAAGATCGGCCTGGTCGGCGGGGTGTTCGCGGTGATGGTGGGCGGGGCCGGCTACGGCACGTACAACATCGTGAACGCGCTGAGCGGTGACGGGGGCGGCGGGATCGGTACGGCGGCGGCGAGGTCCGGGACGCCGAGCCGGGACGAGGTCGGGGAGACGACCGGGAAGTTCTTCACGGCCTGGGAGAACGGCGACGCGGTGACCGCCGCGTCGTACACGAACCACGACGGCGCCGCCGGGCCGCTGCTCACCGCGTTCGGCGAGGACGCGCACATCACCGGCGTGCGGATCACGCCGGGCAGGGTGAGCGGCACGACCGTGCCGTTCACGGTGCGGGCCACGGTGTCGTACGGCGGCACGTCGAAGCCGCTGTCGTACAAGAGCGAGCTGACCGTCGTGCGCGGTGTCAGCACCGGGCGGGCGCTGGTCGACTGGGAGCCGTCCGTCGTGCACCCCGGGCTGAAGGCGGGCGACACGCTCGTGACGGAGGAGTCGGCGGACCCGCCGATCCGGGCCGTCGGCCGCGACGGCACGGTGCTGACGAAGGAGGAGTACCCGTCCCTCGGGCCGATCCTCGACCAGCTGCGCGCCCGGTACGGCGACAAGGCGGGCGGCGAGCCCGGTGTCGAGCTGGCGATCCGGCACGCCGGCGACTCCGTGCCCGACACCCCGCTGCTGACCCTCGCCAAGGGTGAGCCCGGCACGCTGCGCACGACGATCAGCGCGGGCGTGCAGGCGGCGGCCGAGAAGGCGGTGCGCGACTACGACGAGTCGTCCGTGGTGGCCGTCCAGCCGAGCACCGGCGAGGTCCTCGCCGTCGCCAACCACCGCACGGACGGCTTCAACGCGGCGTTCCAGGGCCAGGTCGCGCCCGGTTCCGTCATGAAGATCATCACTGCGGCGATGCTCATCGACAACGGCGTGACCTCGATGAACGGCCCGGCGCCCTGCCCCGACCGGGCGACCTGGCAGAGCCAGACCTTCGAGAACCTCACGGGCATGCGGCCCGACGAGGACGCGACCCTCGCGGGCAGCTTCCTGCGGTCCTGCAACACCGCCTTCGTCAAGCTCGTCGACGAGCGGCCGCTCACCGACGCCTCCCTGACGGCCGAGGCCGAGGAGCGGTTCGGGCTCGGCCGCAACGACTGGAAGACCGGCATCGACTCCTTCGACGGCCGCGTCCCGGCGTCCGGCGGACCCGACCGGGCGGCCAACGCCATCGGCCAGGGCCAGGTCCAGATGAGCCCGCTGAACATGGCGTCCGTGACCGCGACCGCCATCACCGGCACCTTCCGCCAGCCCCGTCTGGTGTCGCCCGGCCTCGACGACCGCCGCATCGCCACCGCCAGGGGCCTGCCGGCCGGCACCGCGGCCCAGCTGAAGCAGATGATGCGGCTCACCGCCACGCGGGGCACGGCCGCCGCGGTCATGTCCGGGCTCGGCGGCGACATCGGCGCCAAGACCGGCTCCGCCGAGGTGGACGGTGACGCGCTCAACAGCTGGTTCACCGGCTTCCGGGGCGATGTCGCGGCGGCGGCCATGGCCGAGGGGGGCGGTCACGGCGGCGACGCGGCGGGCCCGATCGTCCGCGCGGTCCTGGCGGCCGGCGGCTGACCGTACAGCGCGCCGCACCCCCTAGGGTGGTCGCCGTCGTTGAACCGAGGGCAACGGGCAGCGGCACCAGGGGTCGTACGGAGGACAGACAGCAGTGGGCAACAGAAGACGCGTCGCCGAGCGGCGGTCCACGCGGTACGTGAGGCAGCCGGCCGTGCTCGGCGCGGCCGTCGCGGTGGTGGTGCTCGGCGCGGGGGCCGGCGGCTACGCGCTGTGGGGCGGGTCCGGCGACGGGCAGCCGGTGGTCAGGGCGTTCCGGCCGGGCCCCCTGTCGCAGGAGGAGGTCACCACCGCCGCCCGGCGTTTCCTCACCGCCTGGCAGGACGGCAGGGTGTCCGAGGCGGCCGGGGCGACCGACGACCCGAAGGCGGCCGGCGCGATGCTCACCGCGTTCACCAGGGACGCCCGCGTGGAGGGGGCCGCGTTCACGGTGGGCCGGCCCGCGGGCGACAGGGTCCCCTTCGAGGTCGAGGGCACGGTGTCGTACGAGGGCGTCCGCAAGCCGGTCGGGTACGGCAGCGCGCTCACCGTCGTCCGCGCCGGCGACGGCAGGCCGCTCGTCGACTGGCAGGCCTCCGTCGTCCACCCCGATCTCAGGGACGGCGACCGGCTGGTCACCGGCGAGGCGGGCACCCCGCCGGTCACGGCGCTCGGCCGGGACGGCGGCGAGCTGACCGCCAAGAAGTACCCCTCGCTCGGCACGGTCCTGGACGCGCTGCGCGAGAAGTACGGCAAGACCGCCGGCGGCACGGCGGGCGTCGAGCTGCGCGTGGAGCGCGGCAGGGCGTCGAAGGCCGCCGAACTGGCCGACAAGACGCTGCTGGAGCTGAGCGAGGGCACGCCGGGCACCGTGAAGACCACGCTCAGCCCGAGGCTCCAGGCCGCCGCGGAGAAGGAGGTCGCCGGGCGCAAGCGCGCCTCGGTGGTCGTACTGCGGCCGTCGACGGGCGAGATCCTGGCCGTGGCGAACTCCTCGCACGGCTTCAACGTCGCCTTCCAGGGCTCGCTGGCGCCCGGCTCGACGATGAAGGTCATCACCTCGTCGCTGCTGATCGAGAAGGGCCTGGCGGCGGCGGACAGGAAGCACCCGTGCCCGAAGTACTTCAGCTACGGCGGCTGGAAGTT
Organism: Streptomyces sp. NPDC051207; assembly: GCF_040682395.1. Classification (NCBI taxonomy): domain Bacteria; kingdom Bacillati; phylum Actinomycetota; class Actinomycetes; order Kitasatosporales; family Streptomycetaceae; genus Streptomyces; species Streptomyces sp. NPDC051207. The sequence continues at coordinate 137,239 of NZ_JBFBAX010000006.1, forward strand.
CCAGAACGACGACAAGTTCGAGATCAAGGACGGCACGTTCACGGCGAGCTTCGCGCGCTCCTGCAACACCGCCTTCATCAGCCAGGCCCCGAAGCTGGAGAACGACGACCTGACGAAGCAGGCCCAGCAGGTCTTCGGCCTGGGGCGCAACGACTGGGCGATCGGGGTGCCGTCGTTCGACGGGTCGGTGCCGGTGCAGTCGGCGGCGCCGATGGCCGCGTCCCTGATCGGCCAGGGCGGGGTCCGGATGAACCCGCTGAACATGGCGTCGGTGTCGGCGACCGTGCAGTCCGGCACCTTCCGCCAGCCGTACCTGGTGTCACCCGACGTGGACGACCGGCGGCTCGCCGCGGCCTCGCGCACGCTGTCCGCGGACACGCTGAGGCAGCTGCGCGCGCTGATGTCGCACACGGCGTCGTACGGCACGGCCGCGAAGGCGATGGCGGGGATCGGCGGGGGCGCCAAGACGGGCTCGGCGGAGGTCGACGGCCAGAAGAAGCCGAACGGCTGGTTCACCGCGTACAAGGGGGACCTGGCCGCGGCGGGCGTCGTCCAGCAGGGCGGCCACGGCGGCGAGACGGCGGGCCCGCTCGTCGCGGCGCTGCTCAGGGCGGGCGGCTGACGCGCGCGGGCCGACCTGCCCGGCTGCCCCATCGAGGCTCGCCCCGGACGCTCCGTCCGGGGTGGTGCCGCCCGGTCAGCCGGACACGCTCTGCGCCGGCTCCGTCGCGGCCGTGTACGTCCGCCGCAGGAACCGCAGCAGCGTCTTCGTCTCGAACTGCACCACCGAGCACCCCTGCGCGGAGTGGAACTCGACCACGGCCTGCACGCGCCCGCACGGCCACACCCGTATCGAGCCGCTCTCCGCGGGGGCGCGCAGCCCTTTTTCGAGCAGCGAGCGGGAGAAGGTCCACTCGCGGGAGCCGGGTCCCGGCGGCAGCCCCACCCGCACGGCGCGGGGATCCTCGGCGGGGTCGTAGCGCAGTGCCACGCTGACGGCGCCACGCTCCTCCTCCACACGGTCGTCGGCGTCCGTGACGATGTGGGCTCGTGCGTACTGTTCGACTACCGGCATCGGACGGCCCCTTACGCTGTGGTGCCCCAGTGGCTGGCTCTGCACCCCCGCCCCACCCAATGTCCCATATTTCCCGGATCACGCCTCGCTGTGCCGGACGTCTCACCGCTCGACGGCGACTCGATGACGAGTACCTCGCTCTTGCAAGAGGTTCGCAACAAGCCACTATCATCGAACGGTGCATGTGCCTGACGGATTCATAGACGCCCCCACGTCCGCCGCGACCGGTGTCATCGCCGCCGGTGCCGTCGCCGTGAGCCTGCGAGGTGCCCGCCGCGAGCTGGACGAGCGGACGGCCCCGCTGGCCGGTCTCGTGGCGGCGTTCATCTTCGCGGTGCAGATGCTCAACTTCCCCGTCGCGGCGGGGACCAGCGGCCATCTGCTCGGCGGCGCGCTCGCGGCGATCCTCGTCGGCCCTTGCACGGGGGTGCTGTGTGTCTCCGTGGTGCTGCTCATGCAGGGCATCCTCTTCGCGGACGGCGGCCTGACGGCGCTCGGCGTGAACATCACCGACATGGCCATCGTGACGACCGTCGTCGCGTACGCCCTGTTCCGCGGCCTGGTCAAGGTGCTGCCCCGCACCCGCAGGTCGGTGACCGCCGCGGCCTTCGTCGCCGCCCTGGTCTCCGTGCCGGCCTCCGCCCTCGCCTTCACGCTGGTCTACGCGGTCGGCGGCACCACCGACGTGGCGATCGGCAAGGTCGCCACCGCCATGATCGGCGTGCACGTTCTCATCGGCCTCGGCGAGGCCGTGATCACCGCGCTGACCGTGGGCGCCGTCGTCGCGGTACGCCCGGACCTCGTGCACGGGGCGCGCGGGCTCCAGCCGCGGCTCCGGCTGCGGGTGAACGGCGAGCTGGTGGACGCGCCCGGGGCGGAGCCGGCGCCGGTCGCGGCCCGCACCTCGCGCCGCGCGTTCTGGATCACCGGCCTGGTGACCTCCCTGGTGCTCGCCGGGTTCGTCAGCTTCTACGCCTCCGCCGAACCGGACGGCCTGGAGAAGGTCGCCGCCGACCAGGGCTTCGACAAGGCGGCCGAGGAGCACCCGGCCGCGGACTCGCCGCTCGCCGACTACGGCGTCAAGGACGTCGAGGACGCCCGGCTGTCCGGCGGTCTCGCGGGCGTCATCGGCGTCGGCGTGACGGTCGTCGCCGGCACCGGTGTGTTCTGGGCGGTCCGCAGGCGCCGCACGGCCGACACCTCCCCCGCGCACACGAGCGTCTGACATGGGCGCCGATGGGGGTGCCTCCCTGGTCGAGCGGGGCCGGGAGCCGGGGGGAGCGCACCAGCTCTACCGGCACGGGCACTCGCCCGTGCACGCCCTGCCGCCGCACACCAAGCTGGCCGCGGTGTTCGCCTTCGTGGTGGTCGTCGTGTCGACGCCGCGCGAGGCGATGTGGGCGTTCGGGCTGTACGCCGTGCTCCTCGCGGGCGTCGCGTGCGCGGCGCGCGTGCCCGCCGCCTTCCTGCTGAAGCGGCTGCTGATCGAGGTGCCGTTCGTGGCGTTCGCGGTGCTCATGCCGTTCGTCGCGGAGGGCGAGCGGGTCGACGTCCTCGGCCTGTCCCTGAGCGTCAACGGCCTGTGGGGCGCCTGGAACGTGCTCGCCAAGGGCACCCTCGGCGTCGCCACCTCCGTCCTGCTGGCCGCCACCACCGAACTGCGCGAACTGCTGCTCGGCCTCCAGCGCCTCAGGCTGCCCCCGCTGCTCGTGCAGATCGCGTCCTTCATGATCCGCTACGGCGACGTCATCACCGGCGAGATGCGGCGCATGCGCATCGCCCGCGAGTCCCGCGGCTTCGAGGCGAGCGGGCTGCGCCACTGGGGCGTCCTGGCGAAGTCGGCGGGCGCGCTGTTCATCCGCTCCTACGAACGCGGCGAGCGCGTACACCTCGCCATGATCAGCCGGGGTTACGCCGGTTCCATGCCGGTGATCGACGAGGTGACCGCGTCCCGGGCGCAGTGGTCGTACGCCCTCGCCCTGCCCTGCGCCGCCCTCGTCGTCTGTGTGCTGGGATGGGTCCTGTGACTGATGTGACGCCTTCGCTGGACGTGGCCGGGCTGGCCTTCGCCTACCCGGACGGGCACCAGGCGCTGTTCGGCGTGGACTTCACCGTCGCGCGCGGCGAGCGGGTCGCGCTGCTCGGCCCGAACGGCGCCGGCAAGACGACCCTCGTGCTGCACCTCAACGGCATCCTGACCGGCGGCACGGGCACGGTGAAGGTCGCCGGGCTGCCGGTCGGCAAGGAGCACATGGCGGAGATCCGGCGGCGGGTCGGCATCGTCTTCCAGGACCCCGACGACCAGCTGTTCATGCCGACCGTGCGGGAGGACGTGGCGTTCGGTCCGGCGGCGGCCGGGGTGCGGGGCCCGGAGCTGGAGGAACGCGTGGACCGGGCGCTGGCCCGGGTCGGCATGGCGGACTTCAAGGACCGGCCCCCGCACCACCTGTCGTTCGGGCAGCGGCGCCGGGTGGCGGTGGCGACCGTGCTGGCGATGGAGCCGGAGATCCTCGTGCTGGACGAGCCGTCGTCCAACCTCGACCCGGCCTCCCGCCGCGAACTGGCCGACATCCTGCGCTCGCTCGACGTGACGGTGCTCATGGTCACGCACGACCTGCCGTACGCCCTGGAACTGTGCCCGCGCTCCCTGGTCCTCAGCGACGGCGTGATCGCCGCCGACGGCCGGACGGCCGATCTGCTCGCCGACGAGGAGCTGATGCGCGCCCACCGGCTGGAGCTGCCGTTCGGATTCGACCCGCGGTCCGTGACAATGGGCGCGTGACCGACGAGAAGCCCCCGGCGGAGGGCGCCTCGCTCCTGCTGGACGACCAGCTGTGCTTCGCGCTGTACGCAGCGCAGCGCGCGGTGACGGCCGCGTACCGCCCGCTCCTGGAGGAGCTGGGGCTGACCTACCCGCAGTATCTGGTGCTGCTGGTGCTGTGGGAGCGCGGCGAGAGCACGGTGAAGGACCTGGCCGCCGCGCTGCGCCTGGACTACGGCACGGTGTCGCCGCTGCTGAAGCGGCTGGAGGGCGCGGGGCTGGTGCGGCGGGAACGCGCCGCGCACGACGAGCGCTCGGTGCTGGTCGCCTGCACGGGGCGCGGCGAGGAGCTGCGGGAGCGTGCGGCGCGGGTGCCGGGCGAGCTGCTCGCGGCGACCGGCCTCGACGGCGGCGAGGTGGCGCGGCTGCGCGAGGAGCTGTGGCGGCTGGCCGAGCGGGCCGGGGCGGCGGCCGACCGCGCCTTCTGAACGCGGGTGCCCCGCGGTCCGCCCCACCTGCCGTGGACCAGGACCGCGCGGCCGACGATCATGCTGAGGCAGCGGAACACAGGAATCGCAGGCGTCCGGGCGGTGTTTCACGCACTGTCGCAGGCGGCCGACCATCGGAAGGGGCAGAAGACGTGGGCGTGGACGTGCACGGCACAGTGGCCGAGGGCTTCGAGCCGGTCAGGGAAGCGTTCGCGCGGAACTTCGAGGTGCTCGGGGAGCGGGGCGCCGCCGTCGCCGTCTACCGCCACGGGCGCAGGGTCGTCGACCTGTGGGGCGGCACCAAGGACGTCGACGGCACCGAGCCGTGGCGGCGGGGCACCGCGCAGGTCGTGCGCTCCGCGACGAAGGGCGTCGCCGCCGCCGTGCTCCTGCTGCTGCACCAGCGCGGGGAGCTGGACCTGGACGCGCCGGTCGGCGCGTACTGGCCGCGGTTCAAGGCGCACGGCAAGGACCGGGTGCTGGTCCGGCACGTGCTGAACCACCGGGCCGGGCTGCCCGTGCTCGACCGGCCGCTCACGCCCGCCGAGGCGCTGGACCCGCTGCGCGGCCCCGAGGCGGTCGCCGCGCAGGCACCCGCCTGGCAGCCGGGCACCGACCACGGCTACCACGCGCTGACGTACGGCTGGTTGCTGGACGAACTGGTGCGGCGCGTGACCGGACGCGGCACCGGTGAGTGGATCGCCGCCGAGATCGCCGCGCCGCTGGGCCTGGACCTGTGGCTGGGGCTGCCCGCCGCGGAGGAGGCGGCGGGCCGCGCGGGCCGTGTCGGACGCGTGGACGGGCCCGAGCCGGCGTCCGGGGTGCTGCGGGCCCGCCCCAAGCGCTCGGTCACCGAGGCCTACCAGGACCCGGAGTCCCTGACCCGCCGCGCCTTCGCCGCGATCACGCCGTTCCCGGACCAGAACGACCCGGCGTACCGCGCCGCCGCCCTGCCCGCGACCAACGGCATCGCCACGGCCGACGGACTCGCCCGCTTCTACGCCGCGCTGATCGGCGAGGTCGGCGGGGTGCGGCTGTTCGACCCGGCGACGGTGGAGCTGGCCCGCGCCGAGGAGTCGGCGGGACCCGACCGGGTCCTCGTCGTCGGCACCCGCTTCGGCCTCGGCTACATGCTGCACGGCAGCGCCTCCCCGTTCCTCGGCCCCGGCTCCTTCGGCCACCCGGGCCGCGGCGGCGCCCTCGGCTTCGCCGACCCGGAGACGGGCATCGCGCTGGGCTACGTCACCAACGGCTTGCGCAAGACGGTGACGGCGGACCCGCGCGCACAGGCGCTGGTACGGGGGGTGCGGGCGGCTCTCGGGAACTAGGCCGGGCCCGGGGGGCAACGCGTGGGCCGGCCGCGCCGGGAGGCAGCGCACGCGCCCCCGGCCCGCGGAGCCGCACGTGCCCCGGTCGCGCCCGGGAGCCGACCCGGGATGCCGCTACGATCGGAACAGTCGGACAAAAGCCTCATACCGCCCCACCTCGGTCGGTCACCCCACTCCGGAGCATTCGATGTCCCGCAAGCGCCAGGCGGACGGCGGCGACGAGTTGCTGACCAGACTCGGTTCGCTGACGGCCCAGGCGCGCGAGCAGGCGGAGCAGCAGCGCTCCCGCGTGGAACTGGCCATCGCCCTGCAGCGCGGCATGCTCCCCGGCGAGATGCCCACCGTGCCCGGCATCCACCTGGCCATGCGGTACTCCCCCGCCTTCTCCGGGCTCAACGTGGGCGGCGACTGGTACGACGCCTTCCTGCTGCCCGACGGCCGCATCGGGCTCTCCGTCGGCGACGTCCAGGGCCACACCATCGACGCGGCGGCCTTCATGGGACAGGTCCGCGTCGGCCTGCGGGCGCTCGCCTCCGTCACGAGCGAACCGGGCGAGCTGCTCACCCGTACCAACGACCTGCTGATATCCCTCGGCGGCGACCTCTTCGCCACCTGCACCTTCATGCGGCTCGACCCGGTCACGGGGATGCTGGAGAGCGCGCGGGCCGGGCACATCCCCTGCGTGTGGGCCACCGCCGACGGCAGGGCCGGCGTCTCCGACGACGAGGGCGGACCGCCGCTGGGCGTCCTCGCGTACACCAAGTACCCGGTCACCCGGTACCAGCTGACCACGGGCGGGGTCTTCGTCCTGTTGACGGACGGGGTGGTCGAGGGCCCCGCCCTGAGCATCGACGAGGGCCTCGACCAGGTGCAGCGCCTCGCCGGGATAGCCGCCGTGGCCGGGATGACGGCGGACTCGCTGGCCGCCGCCGTCATCAAGAACGCCGAACGCGTCGGGCACGAGGACGACGCGGCCGTGCTGGTGGTGGCGCACGACGGGCGAAAGGTTCAGCCGTAGGGCGGGACGCGGACCCTCCCGCCTCGCCGTCCCGGCCCCACCGGTGTCTGATGGCTGCTGTGGCGGGCATTCGAGCTTGGCCGCGGCCGGTCGTCCTCGCCCTGGAGACCCTGGCCGTCGCGGCCTCCTACTACGCGACGGGGCGGCTCGGCCTGCTGCGGCAGCTGGCGGTCGAGGACGCCGTCGTCACACCCGTGTGGCCGCCCACCGGCCTGGCCGTCGCCTGCCTGCTGATCCTCGGGCTGCGCGCGGTGCCCGGCATCGTGCTCGGCGCCCTGTTCGTGATCATGTCCATCACATCGCTGTCGCCCGGCGTGGTCGTCACCCTGTTCGGCAACGCCGCCGGTCCGGTCTGCGCGCTGTTCCTGCTGCGCCGGGTGGACTTCCGCACCGACCTCAGCCGGCTCCGGGACGGCCTCGCGCTGGTCTTCCTCGGGGCGCTGGCCAGCATGCTGATCAGCTCGTCCGTCGGCGTCGGCGCCCTCGTGCACAGCGGCAAGCTCGACACGGAGAGCTTCTGGCCGGTCTGGCTGGCCTGGTGGGTGGGCGACGCGATGGGCGTCGTCATCGTCACCCCCCTGCTCCTGCTGCTCCGGCGGCTGCGGTGGCCCCCCGGACGGCCGCGGCGCTGGGTGCAGGCCACCGCGCTGACCCTCTTCACCGGCCTCCTGGTGTGGCTGGCCACGCACAGCTCCATCAGCCTGCTGTACGTGGTGTTCCCGCTGCTGGTCTGGGGAGCGCTGACCTTCGAGCACGCGGGCAGCATGCTGGCCGCGCTGTACGCCTCCGTCATGGCGTCGGTCGCGGCCACCGACCGGGCCGGGCCCTTCAAGGGGCTGACCGACGTCGAGGTGATGCTGAAGCTCCAGGCCTTCAACGGGTCGATGGCGCTGACCGCGCTGCTGCTGTCCGCCGTGATCACCGAGCAGCGCAACACCCGGCGGTCCGTGGAACAGGCCTGCCAGGAGCTGGTCGAGGTGCTGGAGCACCTGACCGGCACGGCGCAGCGCACCGCCCGCGAACGGCTGCCCGACCAGGGCGGACGGCGGCGCTGAGCGTGCCGGGCGGGCCGGCTGGAACAGCGCCGGGTGGCGCGGCCGGCTCACACAGGGCCGGCCGGTTCACACGGGGGCCGGCCGGTTCACACGTGGATCGGGTGGGACGTCCGCCCGGACGCCGTGTCGATCTCGTCGTGCGCCTTGGACAACAACCGCATGGCCAGCTCGTTGAGCGCCCTCGCCCCGGCGATCTCCTCCCCGACCCGCGGCTGGTTCGCGTCGGAATCGTGCCGGCTGGCGTGCCCGTGCGCCCGGACCTCGGTGCCGTCGGGCAGCCGGACCAGGGCCGCGGCGCGCGTGTGCTGGTCGTCCTCCTGGAACTCCAGCTCGACATGCCATCCCACTGTGGTGTGCGTCATGGGGACCACCTCCGGATTGCCTGGTTCCAGGGTGCTCCTCGGCCCGGGCGGACGCACGGCTGCCGACGGCCCGGGGCGCCCGTGCCGGGGTCCGGCTCCGCAAAAGGGGAAAGCCGGTGAGGGCCTGCCCGTCCCCACGGGGCCCTCACCGGCCGCTCTCGGCGGGTCTGCCGTCAGAGGCGGACCATGTCGCGGTCCTCGTCGGCCTCACCCGCGCGCCCGCGCTCCCCGGCCCTGCGCAGTCCCTCGCCCTCGACGTCCACGTTGGGCAGGGCGCGGTCCAGCCACCTCGGCAGCCACCAGGCCGTCCTGCCGAGCAGCGCCAGCACCGCCGGGACGATCGCCATGCGGACGACGAACGCGTCGAAGAACACCGCGATGGCCAGGCCGAAGCCGATCATCTTGACCATGGACTCGCTGGAGCCGATGAAGCCCGCGAACACCGCGATCATGATGACGGCCGCCGCCGTGACGACCCGCGCCCCGTACCGGAAGCCGGTCACCACCGCCTGGTCCGGCTTCTCGCCGTGGACGTACGCCTCCCGCATCCGGGTCACGAGGAACACCTCGTAGTCCATCGCCAGGCCGAAGACCACGCCGACCATGAAGATCGGCATCATCGACATCACCGGGCCGGTCTCCTCGACGCCCATCAGCCCGGCGAGCCAGCCCCACTGGAACACCGCGACGACGGCGCCGAGCGCGGCGAGCACGCTGAGCAGGAAGCCGAGGGCCGCCTTGAGCGGGACCAGGATCGAGCGGAACACCACGATCAGGAGGAGGAAGGCGAGGCCCACGACCAGCACGAGGTACGGCAGCAGCGCGTCGTTCAGCTTCTGGCTCACGTCGATGTTCATCGCCGTCGAGCCGGTCACCAGCACCTCGGCGCCGGTGGCGGCCTTGATGCCCGTACCGGCGTCACGGATGGCGTGCACCAGGTCCTCGGTCGCGGCGGACGAGGGCTCGGCGTCGGGGACGACGGTGATCGTCGCCGTGTCGCCCGCCTTGTTCGGGGCGGGCGGGGTCACCGTGACGACGTCCTCCAGGCCCTTGATCTCGTCGGAGACGTGCCGGAAGGCCGCCTGCGCGTCGTCGCTCGACCCGGCGTCCACCACGACCACGAGCGGGCCGTTGAACCCGGCGCCGAACCCCTGCGACAGCAGGTCGTACGCCCGGCGCTGGGTCGTGGACGTCGGCTGCGAGCCGTCGTCGGGCAGGCCCAGCTCCAGCGAGGCCGCCGGCACGGCCGCCGCACCGAGGCCGAGCACGCCCAGCAGCAGGACGGCGACGGGACGCCGTACGACGAAGCCCGCCCAGCGGGTGCCCATGTTCGGCTTGGCGGCCCCGCCCCCGGAGCCCGGCTCGCCGGACGCGGTCTTCGCCGCCCGGCCGCCGCCCAGCCACCTGCTCTTGCGGCCGGCCGGCATGACCCTGCGGCCTGCGTAGCCCAGCAGCGCCGGGATCATCGTGAGCGCGATCAGGACGGCGATGGCGACCGTGCCGGCCGCGGCGACGCCCATCTTGGTCAGCATCGGGATGTTGACGACGGCGAGGCCCACCAGCGCGATGACGACGGTCAGGCCCGCGAAGACCACCGCGGAGCCCGCGGTGCCGACGGCCCGTCCGGCGGCCTCCTCGCGCTCGCGGCCCTCGGCCAGCTCGGCCCGGTAGCGGGAGACGATGAACAGCGCGTAGTCGATGCCGACGGCGAGGCCGATCATCATGGCCAGCGTGGAGGTGGTGGAGCCCAGCTCCAGCGCGCTCGCCAGCGCGGCGATCGTCGAGACGCCGATGCCGACGCCGATCAGCGCGGTGAGCAGCGGCAGCCCGGCCGCGACCAGCGAGCCGAAGGTGATGACGAGGACGACCGCGGCGACCGCGATGCCGATGATCTCCGTGGTGCCGGTCTCGGGCACGGCCTGGAGGGCGTCACCGCCGATCTCGACGGTCAGCCCGGCGTCGCGCGCGTCCTGCGCGGCCTCCTTCAGGGCGTCCTTGGACGTCTCCTGAAGCTCCATGCCGGAGACCTTGTAGCTGACGGAGGCGTAGGCGATGGTGCCGTCCTTGCTGACGGCCCTCGCCTGGTAGGGGTCGGTGACGGAGGCGACCTCCGGTCCGGCGCCCAGCTCCTTGACGGTCTCGCGCACGGCCGCCTTGTGGCCGGCGTCGGTCATCTTCTCGCCGCCGGGCGCCTTGAAGACGACGCGGGCGGTCGCTCCGTCGGCGCTCATGCCGGGGAAGCGTTCCTCCAGCAGGTCGAAGGCCTTCTGGGCCTCGGTGCCGGGGATCGAGAAGGAGGAGGAGCCCGCTGCGGGGGCGCTCGCCGCGCCCGCGCCCGCGAGCGTCAGCAGCGCCACCCATATGAGGGCGACGAAGTGCCGTCGCCGGAAGGCGAGTCGGCCGAGTTTGTAGAGGAACGTGGCCACGAGGGCGTTCTCCCGGTCAGTCGTGGGGTTCATCTGGGCAGGGGTGTTCGGCCCGACGACGTGAGCGGTGACGTCAGGTGGTGGCTGACGTGGGGGGCGTCAGTGAGTGCCGGCGGATGGACCGGCGGTGGTGCCGGTGGACGGCACGCCGAGGGCGGGGAGGACCACGGCGTCGATGTACGAGGTGAGGAAGTCCTGGGTGGGCGGCCGGTCCTCGATCAGCGCCCGCGTGGCGAACGCGCCGAGCATCATGTGCACCACGAAGTCCAGCGCCGGGTTGTCCGCGCGGATCTCGCCCCGGTCGACGGCTCGCCGCAGCACACCGCGCAGCTCCTCCAGCTCCGGCTCGATGAGCAGTTCCTTGAACGCCCGGAGCAGGTCCGGGTTGTTGTGCACCGCCATGACCAGGCCCCGCATCAGCGCGGAGTTGCGCTCCATGGAGCAGTCGTCCTCGCGGGTCACCAGGGCGCGCAGGTCTCCCCGCAGGGACCCGGTGTCGACGTCGGCGACGCGTCCCGGCTTGCTGTGCCGGATCGCCCGGGCGACCAGCTCGGGCTTGCCGCCCCACTGGCGGTAGAGCGTCGCCTTGCTGGAGCGGGTGCGCGCTGCCACGGCGTCCATGGTCAGGGCGTCGTAGCCGACCTCACGGAGCAGGTCGAGGACGGCCTCGTACAGCTCGGCCTCGCGCTCGGGGGTGATCCGGCTGCGGCGCGGCGCCGCGACAGAAGCCATGACTGCTCACCCTTTCCCGTCGGAACGACACAGTTTCGTACACCGTCTTGCCCTCCCACGGTAGCGCGCGCCGATATCGAAACGAAACCGTTTCGTACGTGGTTTGGGTCACGTCTGTGAGGACCGCGTAAGGAGGGCCGGGCGGCGGCCCCACGAGTTGCTGCGCCCCCGGCCCCGGCAAAGCATGGGGAAGGTGAGCTATCTGCGTCTGCCGCACCTCCATGGCGACCGGTTGTGCTTCGTGGCCGAGGACGACCTCTGGCTCGCCCCCCTCGACGGACCGGGCCGCGCCTGGCGGCTCACCGTCGACCGCACGAAACTCGGCCACCCGCGCCTCTCCCCCGACGGCCGGAGCATCGCGTACACGAGCTGGCGCAGCCTGGTGCCCGAGGTCCACCTCGTGCCCGTGGACGGCGGCGCCGGCCGGCAGCTCACCCACTGGGGCAGCACGGACACCCGGGTCTGCGGCTGGACCCCGGACGGCGACGTCCTCGCCGTCGCCTCGCACGGCGAGCCGTTCTCCCACTTCACCTGGGCCCACAAGCTGACCCCCGGCGGCGACCCGGGCCGCAAGCTGCCGTGGGGCCCGGTCACCGACCTCCAGGTCGCCGACCTCGCCGGAGAGCGCAGGACCCTGCTGCTCACCGGCACCCCGCCGCACGAACCGGCCGCCTGGAAACGCTACCGGGGCGGCGCCACGGGCCGTCTGTGGCTGCACGGGCAGCGGCTGCTGGCCGGCCTCGAAGGCCATCTGGACGCCCCCATGTTCGTCGGCGGGCGCATCGCGTTCCTCTCCGACCACGAGGGCGTCGGCAACCTGTACTCGTGCGCGTACGACGGCACCGGCCTGCGCCGCCACACCGACCACGACGCCTTCTAGGCCCGCAACGCCTCCAGCGACGGCACGCGCGTGGTGTACCAGTGCGCCGGTGAGCTGTGGATCGTCGACGACCTCGCCCCGGACGCCACGCCCCGGCGGCTCGGCGTACGGCTCGGCGGGGCCCGGGCCGGGCGGCGGCCGTACCAGGTGCCGGCCGCGCACCACGTGGACGGCGTCTCCGTGGACGAGACGGGACGCGCGAGCGCCGTCGTCGTACGCGGCAGCCTGTACTGGCTCACCCACCGGGACGGCCCGGCACGCACCCTCACCGACGTCCCGGGCGTACGGGTGCGGCTGCCGGAGATGCTCGGCGCGAGCGGGCAGGTGGCGTACGTGACGGACGCCGAGGGCGAGGACGCCGTGGAGATCGCCCAGTTGCCGCGCGCCACCGGCGACCGGCCGCCGCGGCGGCTCGCGTCCGGGGAGCTGGGCCGGGTGCTGGAGCTGGTCGCGGACCCGGAGGGCGAGCGGCTCGCGGTCGCCTCGCACGACGGACGGCTGTTGCTGATCGACGCGGCGTCCGACGTGACGGAGGAGCCGGGCGGCCGGGTGACGGAGCTGGTCCGGTCGGACAACGGGCCGGTGCGGGACCTCGCCTTCTCCCCCGACGGCGGCTGGCTGGCCTGGTCGCACCCCGGCATCGGGCGGTCGCTGCGGCAGATCAAGCTGGCCCGCATCAAGGACCGGTTCGTCGTGGACGTCACGGGCGGCCGGTTCGAGGACGAGAACCCGGTGTTCACGCGGGACGGCCGCTATCTGGCGTTCCTGTCCTGGCGCGGCTTCGATCCCGTGTACGACGTGCACACCGGCGACCTGTCCTTCCCGCTGGGCTGCCGCCCCTACCTGGTGCCGCTGTCCTCGGCGACGCCCTCGCCGTTCGCGCTCAGCCCCGAGGGCCGGCCGGCCGCGGGCGGGCTGGACCCGGCCCAGGACGAGCCCGGCGAGGGCGCCGCGGTCACCGTCGAGGCCGAGGGCCTGGAGAGCCGGGTCACGCCGTTCCCGGTGGCCGCCTCCACGTACTCGGCGCTGCACCCGGTCGCGGGCGGCGGCCTGGTCTGGCTGCGCTGGCCGATCTCGGGGGCGCTGGGCGAGACGTTCGCCAACCCGGACGACACCAGCGGGCGGCCCACCCTGGAGCACTTCACCATCGGCAAGGCGAAGAAGTCCGAACTGGCCGGCCACCTGGACTGGTTCGCGGTCAGCGGCGACGGCAGCCGGCTGGTCGTGGTCGACGAGGGCGACCTGCGGGCGGCGCCGGCCACCGAGCCGGGCGACAGCGACTCGACGGTGTGGATCGACACGCGCCGCATCCTGCACACCGCGGACCCGGCCGCCGAGTGGCGCCAGTCCTACGCGGAGGCGGGCCGGCTGATCCGCGCCCATTTCTGGGACCCGGGGATGTGCGGCATCGACTGGGACGCGGTGCTGGAGCAGTACCGGCCGCTGGTCGAACAGGTCGCCTCCCCGGACGACTTCGCCGACCTGCTGCGCGAGGTGCTCGGCGAACTGGGCACCTCGCACGCCTACGTCGCCCCGGCCCGCCGCAACGAGGGCCCGCCGCACCACCAGCGCCGCCAGGGCCTGCTGGGCGCCAACCTGGTGTGCCGGGACGGCGACTGGACGGTACGGCGGATCCTGCCGGGCGAGTCCTCCGACTCCAAGGCCCGCTCCCCGCTGGCCGGTACCGGCATCCGGCAGGGCGCGGTCCTCACCCACGTCGACGGCCGCCCGGTGGACCCGGTGGCGGGCCCGTACCCGCTGCTGGCGGGCGCGGGCGGGACGACAGTGGAGCTGACGTTCACCCCGGCCGGGACGGGGGCCGGGCGGGCGCGCCGCGTCGCCGTCGTCCCGCTCACCGACGAACGGCCGCTGCGCTACCACGACTGGGTGGCCAAACGCCGCGAGGTGGTACGGGAGTTGAGCGGCGGCCGGTGCGGCTATCTGCACATCCCGGACATGGGCGGCTCCGGCTGGGCCCAGTTCAACCGGGACCTGCGCATGGAGGTGTCCCGGCCCGCGCTGCTCGTGGACGTGCGCGGCAACGCGGGCGGCCACATCAGCGAGCTGGTCATCGAGAAGCTGACCCGCACGATCCTGGGCTGGGACCTGACGCGCCACGCCCAGCCGGTGTCGTACACCTCGAACGCGCCGCGCGGCCCGGTGGTGGCGCTCGCGGACGAGGCGACGTCCTCGGACGGCGACATGATCACGGCGGCGTTCAAGCTGCTGCGGCTCGGCCCGGTCGTCGGGCAGCGCACCTGGGGCGGGGTGGTCGGCATGACCGGGCGGCACCGGCTCGGGGACGGCACGGTCATCACGGTGCCGATGAACGCGGCCTGGTTCGACGCCTACGGCTGGTCGGTGGAGAACCGGGGCGTCGACCCCGACCTGGAGGCGCTGCGTACCCCGCTGGACTGGGCGGAGGGACGCCACGCCCAGCTGGACGACGCGGTGCGGCTGGCGCTGGAGCTGCTGGAGACGACGCCGCCCGCGACCGCGCCGGACCTCGGTGACGTACCGGACCGCTCCCGGCCGGGGCTGCCGCCGCGGCCGTGACGCCGGGGTGGCGGCGCGGGCGGCCGGGGGCCGCGCACGAGGAAGGGGCGCCCTCCGTCACCGGAGGGCGCCCCTCGCCGCGTCAGGCGTCGCGGTCCGCGTCGAAGCGGTCCTCGGGCTCCTGGCGGTCCCGGCGCAGCGGCTGGTCCATGTCGTCGTCGTCACGACGGCGGCGGCTCTGCAGCTGCTCCTTGGCCTGGTCGGCCTTCTGCCGGCCCTGCTCCTGCATCCGCTGCGACTTCTCCTGGAACTGGTCCTTCATACCCATGTGGTTTCACTCCTGGGTGAGATCGGGTCCGGCCGGGGGATGGCCGGGCCCGATCAGATTCACACGGGTGGTGACCGTCCGCATGTCGATCATTTACGCTCCGTAGCCACCCCGGCCCGGGCCTGCTCGTCGGCCGCGCCGCCCGCCCCGACCAGCCCCGTGCGCATGCCCACGAGCCGGTCCGCGAACCGCCGCATCTCGCGCTGCCCCACGACGCCGATCACGCCGGGCAGGGAGCCCCGCACGCCCTGCATGCCGCGCAGCCACCACTGCCCGTACACGTGCGCGGCGCGCCGCTCGATGCCCGCCACGAGCCGGTCCACGGCCGGGCCCAGCGGATACGTCTTGTTCGCCGGCCAGGGCAGCCGCTGCCGCAACTCCCGCATCACGTCGTCCTGGTCGGCGCCGCGCACCATGTCGGTGTCGGTCCACGACAGGTAGCCGACGCCGACCTTCACGCCCCGGTGGCCGACCTCCGCCCGCAGGCTGTGCGCGTACGCCTCGACGCCCGCCTTGGACGCGCAGTACGCCGTCATCATCGGCGCCGGCGTGATCGCGGCGAGGGAGGCCACCTGGAGCAGGTAGCCGCGGCTGTCCAGCAGCGCGGGCAGGAAGGCGCGGGCGGTCACCGCTGAGCCGATCAGGTTGACCTCTATGACGCGCCGCCAGGACTCCGGGTCGGAGTCGGCGAACGGGCCGCCGGTCGCCACGCCCGCGTTGGCGACCACGATGTCCACCGTGCCGAAGCGTTCCCGGACTTCGCGGGCCACCCGCGCCATCGCCTCGGGGTCGGTGACGTCGGCGTGCCAGTGCGCGTTCTCGCTGTGCAGCCGCGCCGAGACCTTCTTCAGCTGGTCCGGTTCGAGCCCGACGAGGGCCACCTTCACGCCCCGCGCGGACAGCTTGCGGGCGAGCAGCTCGCCGACGCCGCGCGCGGCCCCGGTGACGACCGCGACCCTGCCCTCCAGGCTCACCCTGGTCATGCGTCCTCCTTGACGGGGTTGTTCACGGGGTTGTCCACCCGGACGTACGTGTCGACGAGTTCGCGTATCTTCGCGTTGACCGGTTCCGGTGCCTCCACCGGCGACATGTGGCCGATGCCCGCAAGCTCCGTCAGCCCCAGGCAGTCGGGCAGCGCGTCGGCCACGGCGCGGGCCTTCACGGGCGGGGTGAGCCGGTCGGCGGTGCCGACGACGACCGCTGTCGGCACCCGCAGCTCCCGCACCCCGTGGTCGAGGTCGAGCAGGTCCAGCACCTGCGACCAGGCGTACCGCACCCGGCGCGGGCAGGCGTGCACGATACGGGCGCACACCTCGACCATGTCCGGTGCCGAACCGGCGCCCATCGTGCCGTACTTGAGGATGCGGCGGGCCAGCGGCGTGACCGGGCCGAGCGGGGCGCGCGAGCCGAGTATCTTCCGGGTCAGCCAGGTGCGTATGCGGCCCGCCCGCAGCGGTACGACCGTGGAGGCGGCGACCAGGTCGGAGCTGCCGGTGCTGCACAGCAGGACGGCCGCCGCGTGCTCCCGGAAGCCCTCCCGTTCCGCGGCGGCCATGACGGTCATGCCGCCCATGGAGTGCCCGGCGATCACGGCCCGTTCGCCCGGGGCGAGGGTCGCGGCGAGGACGGCTTCGAGGTCGTCGGCGAGCGTGTCGGTGCTGCACGTGGGGCTGGCGGGGCTGCGGCCGTGGCCGCGCTGGTCGTAGGCGATGACCCGGTGGTCGGCCGACAGGGCGTTGATCTGCGCCGCCCAGAAGGCGGTCGAGCAGGCCCAGCCGTGCGCGAGGACGACGGCGGGCGCCGACTCGGGCCCGTGCACCTCGGCGTGCAGCCGGGCGCCGTCGGCGGAGACGACGGTCAGTTCGCGGGCGGCGGCGGGCGGCGCGTAGGGGCCGGCCGGGACGCGGATGAGGCGGCTCACGCGCCCACCTCCAGCTGCGGCTCGCCGGCGGGCCTGGCGGCGGGCGCCCGCAGCACCTCGTACTCGGCGAGGTCCACGCGCCGGGTCGCCCTGCGGAACTCGCTGGTCGTGCCGGGCCAGATGGTGGTGTTGCGGCCCGCGGCGTCCAGGTACCAGCTGGTGCAGCCGCCGGTGTTCCACACGGTGCGCTTCATGCGCGCCTGCACCCGGTTGTTCCACAGGGACACGGCGGCGGGGCGGGCGTCGAGGGCGGCACGGCCACCGAGGACGTCCAGCTGGCGCAGGTAGTCCGCCATGTAGTTCAGCTGGGACTCGATCATGAGGATCATGGACGAGTTCCCGAGGCCGGTGTTGGGGCCGATGATCGTCATCCAGTTCGGGAACCCGGCGGCGGACGCGCCGCGCAGGGCCTGCATGCCGCCCTTCCAGGTCTCGGCGAGCGTGCGGCCCTCGGCGCCGACGACCCGCTCGGCGATCGGCATGTCGGTGACGTGGAAGCCGGTGCCGAAGATGATCGCGTCGGCCTCGGCCTCGGTGCCGTCGGAGGCGACGAGGGTGGAGCCGCGCACCTCGCTCAGGCCGCTCGCCACGACGTCGACGTTGGGGCGGGTGAGCGCCGGGTAGTACTCGCTGGACAGCAGGATGCGCTTGCAGCCGATGCGATAGTCGGGGGTCAGCTTGGCGCGCAGCGCCGGGTCCTTGACGGCCCGGTACATGTTGCGCTTGGCCAGCTTCTCGACGAAGCCCAGCTCGTTGGGGCGCTTGGTGAACGCCTGGACCTGGAGTTCGCGGATGCCCCACAGCAGGCCGCGGCGCAGCTGCGTGGTGAAGGGCAGCGCGCGGTGCAGCGAGCGCTCCAGCTCGCTGATGGCCCGGTCCATGCGGGGCATCACCCAGGCCGGGGTGCGCTGGAAGAGGGTGAGGCGGCCGACCTCGGGCTGGATGGACGGCACGATCTGGATGGCGGAGGCGCCGGTGCCGATCATGGCGACGCGCTTGCCGCGCAGGTCGTAGTCGTGGTCCCAGCGGGCCGAGTGGAAGACCTTGCCGGGGAAGGAGCCGAGGCCCTTGATGTCCGGGATCTTCGGGTCGGACAGCGGCCCGGTGGCGGAGACGACGACGTCGGCGGAGAGGTTGCCGTTGCTGGTCTCGATGTTCCAGCGCAGCTGCTCGCCGTCCCAGCGCATCATCCTCACTTCGGAGTCGAGCCGGATGTGCGGCCGCAGCCCGAAGGTGTCGGCGACGTGCTCCAGGTAGGCGCGGATGTGCTCCTGCCCGGAGAAGGTGCGCGGCCAGTCGGGGTTGGGCGCGAAGGAGAACGAGTACAGGTGCGACGGCACGTCGCACGCGCACCCCGGATAGCTGTTGTCCCGCCAGGTCCCGCCGACGCTGTCGGCCCGTTCCAGGACGACGAAGTCGGTGATTCCCTCGCGGCGCAGCCGCACGGCGGCCCCCAGCCCGCCGAATCCGGACCCGATCACCGCCACCCTGACATGCTCGTGCTCGGCCATCCCGACGCCTCCACGCATCATTCACGACTCTGCCAGTGAACACTGGCGCAATGGGGAGAGTAGAACAGGCGCGTACTGACCGGTAGGGGTCCGCGCAAAGAAAGTTACCGGCGGTACGCCATAGGCTTTCCACGTGGCAGAAGACGGCGAGCGCCCCGGACGACGCGAATACCGCATGGCGGAACTGGCCAGGCTGGCCGGCATCACCGTGCGCACCCTGCGCTTCTACCGCGAACGCAAACTGATCCCGCCACCCCGCCGCGAGGGCCGCATCGCCTGGTACGACGACCACCACCTGGCCCGCCTGCGCACCATCTCCGCGCTGCTGGAACGCGGCCACACCCTGAACGGCATCGCCGAACTCGCCGACGCCTTCGACCACGGCCGCGACGTCGGCGACCTCCTCGGCCTCGGCGAACCCACCGAGGAGGAACCGGTCCGCCTCACCCCCGAGGAACTCGCCGCCCGCTTCGAGGGCGAGGTCACCCCCGACAACCTCGCCGCCGCGATGGACCTCGGCTACCTCGGCACCGACGGCGACGAGTTCGTCCACATCAGCCGCAGCCTGCTGGAGGTGTCGTCCGCCCTGGTCCGCGAGGGCATCCCGCTCGCCGAGGTCCTCGCGGCGGGCCGGCGCGTCCGCGACCACGCCGACGCCCTCGCCGAACTCTTCGCCGACATGGTGCTGCGCCACGCCCCGGAGGAGGACCTCCACCGCCTGCGCCCCCTGGCCCGCAGCGTGGTCGAGGCGGAACTGTCCCTGGCCCTGGACCGCCGGCTGCGCAAGCAGGGTCAGCGCTCGTAGACGACGGTCACCGGGGCATGGTCCGACCACCGCTCGGCGTGCGTGGCCGCGCGCTCGACGTACCCCTTGACGGCCCGCCCGGCGAGCCCCGGCGTCGCCACGTGCAGGTCGATGCGCCACCCCGCGTCGTTGTCGAACGCCCGCCCCCGGTACGACCACCACGAGTACGGCCCCTCCTGGTCCGGGTGCAGACCGCGCACCACGTCGACGTAGCCGCCGTCCGACGGGTCGAAGACCCGGTCGAGCCAGGCGCGTTCCTCGGGCAGGAAGCCGGAGTTCTTGGTGTTTCCGCGCCAGTTTTTGAGGTCGGCCGGCCGGTGGGCGATGTTCCAGTCGCCGCACACCAGGACCTCACGGCCCTCGGCGGCGGCCCGCTCGCGCAGTTCCTTGAGGTACGCCAGGAACTCGCCCATGAAGCGGGCCTTCTCGTCCTGCCGCTCGGTGCCGACCTCGCCGGAGGGCAGGTACAGGGAGGCGACGGTGACCCCGGGCAGGTCGGCCTCGACGTACCGCCCGCTGCCGTCGAACTCCGCCGAGCCGAAGCCGACCCGCACGTCGTCGGGCTCGCGGCGGGCGTAGAGGGAGACGCCGGCGCGGCCCTTGGCGGCGGCGGGCGCGTGGACGACGTGCCAGCCCCCGGGCGCCCGGACCGGCTCGGGCAGCTGCTGCGGCTCGGCGCGCACCTCCTGCAGACACAGCACGTCGGCGGAGGTACCGGCCAGCCACTCCACGAAGCCCTTCTTCGCGGCGGCCCGCAGCCCGTTCACGTTCACAGAGGTCACAGTCAGCACCCCGGCACGATACCGGCACACTGGACGGGATCCTGCCCTGGAACGACTCGAATGAATTGATATACGGTGCCCAGCATGAACATTCGCAGCGTCGCCTTCGACCACCCCGACGCCGTCAAGCTGAACGACATGGTCCAGGCCGAGTACGACGTCCGCTACGGAGACGGCGGCGACGCCACCCCGCTCGACCCGGCCGACTTCCGGCCGCCGAACGGTTTGTACCTGATCGCGTACGACGCGTACGACTCCCCCGTCGCCACGGGCGGCTGGCGTGCCCAGGAGGCGAGCGAGGAGGGCTACCGGGACGGCGACGCCGAGCTGAAGCGGATGTTCGTCATCGAGGAGATGCGCGGGCGGGGCCTGGCCCGCCGCATCCTGGCCGCCCTGGAGGAGGACGCCCGCGCGGCGGGCCGCACCCGCATGATCCTCGAGACCGGCACCAAGCAGCCGGAGGCGGTGGCGCTCTACACCTCCAGCGGCTACGAGCCGTGCGAGAAGTTCGGCTACTACCGCTTCCACCAGGACAGCCGCTGCTACGCCAAGCGCCTGTGACCCCGCGCCACGGCCAGGCGAGCAAGCCGGTCACGGCCGGGCGGGCGCCCGCTCAGACCTTCCGCAGGAACTCCAGCAGCGCGGCGTTGAACCGCTCGGGCTGCTCGGCGCCCGGCAGGTGACCGGCGTCCTCGATGACGCACCGGCCGGCGTGCGGCACGAGCCGGCAGATCTCCTCGGCCTGCGCGACCGGCGTGTAGACGTCGTCGGCGCCGACCACGACCAGCGTCGGCACGTCGACGGCGGGCAGGCTGTCCCGGTAGTCGGGGCGTTCGG
The DNA here is from genome assembly GCF_040682395.1 of Streptomyces sp. NPDC051207. Lineage (NCBI taxonomy): Bacteria > Bacillati > Actinomycetota > Actinomycetes > Kitasatosporales > Streptomycetaceae > Streptomyces > Streptomyces sp. NPDC051207. The sequence continues at coordinate 158,044 of NZ_JBFBAX010000006.1, forward strand.
ACCGCCCGCGCAGAGCGGCGGCGGCGCCCCGCGGGTCGGTGGCCCGCATCATCGCCAGGACCCGCGCGGCCACCTCGGGCAGGGCCGTGACGTTGTAGTCGGCGAGCATCTTGCCGATGACCTCGTGCGCGTAACCGTCCATGCCCTCGGCGAGCAGCCGGTCGGCGAGGCGGTTGCGGACGTCCCGGCCCTCCTCGGTCTCGGCGGGGGCGGAGGTGTCGGACAGGACGAGGGCCCGCACCCGCCCGGGATACCCGCGGTGGAACTCCATGGCGATCTGCCCGCCCATGGAGACGCCGCCCACGACGGCGCGTTCGATGCCGAGGTGGTCGAGGAGGGCGGCGAGGTCGTCGGCGAAACCGGACAGCAGCACCGTGCCGGGTGTGACGTCGCTGTCCCCGTAACCCCGCAGGTCCGGCAGGACCACCCGGTACCCGGCCGCGACGAGCGCCCGGGCCTGCGGCTCCCACAGGGTGCGGTTGAAGGGGTGGCCGTGGATCAGGGCGACCGGCGTCCCGTCCGAGGGGCCGAGGTCGTCGTAGTGGAGCGTGGCGCCGTTCAGGGTCGTGCTGCTCATCTCGGCTGTCCCTCGTGTCGTGGGCGGGCGGGGGCCTCGCGGGTCCCCGGGAACGACAAAGATCCCGCCCGATCTTTCGATCGGACGGGATCTTCTCAACTGCCTTCGGCAGTTGTTGCGGTGGACCTGAGGGGATTTGAACCCCTGGCCCCCTCGATGCGAACGAGGTGCGCTACCGGACTGCGCCACAGGCCCTTGCAACGAGTGGAACTTTAGCACCCCGGTCGGCCTGCTTGGAAATCCGTTCCGGGCCGGCGGAGGAAGGGGCGCTGGTGGGGCGCCCCTGCGGGCGCCGGCCCGCGCCTACTCGTTGGCGGCGCGCGGCCGGCCCCCGTCCTCGTACTGGTCGAACAGCGGTGTCCGGCCCCGCTCGCGCGCCCGGCGGGCGGACGCGGCGCGGCGGGCGTCGCCGCGGTCGTCGCCCTCGCCCCGGTCCTCGGCGTGGGGCTCGGCGCCGGACGCGGCGGCTCCGGCGGGGGGTTCCGCCTGCTCGGCGGCGGCGTCCGCCGCTGCCGTCTCGTCCTCCCGGCCCCGGGCGGCGGCGCTCGAACGGGCCGAGCTCCACGCGTCCGGTCCCGCGAGGTCCACGTCGGCGGTGGCGCGCGGCGCGACCGGCGCGGTCACGTACGTCGGCAGCGGCACCGGCACCGGGTCCCAGCTCTCGCCCTGCCCGGGCAGCGGCTGCCGCTCGCGCTGCTGGTCGACCCACTCGGCGTGGTCGGTCTGCTCGACGAGCGCCCGGCGGTCGGCGGCGAGCGCCGACAGGCCCGGGTCCGCCTCCGGGGCGGGTCCTTCCTCCGGTTCGTCGGCCACGGTCTCGGCGGCCGGCCGGCGGCGCGGCTGGCGCTGCCGCTCGCGCAGCCGCTGTGCGGCGGCCTCGGCCCGGCGGCGGTCCATCTCGTACGTGAAGCGGCGGCGTTCCTGCGAGCGCAGGTAGGCGATGTAGCCGCTGAGCAGCACGGCGGGCACGCCGGGCGCCCACAGGAACGTGAGCCCTCCGACGGCGGCGACGATCGCGCCGACGGTGAAGGCGAGGAACAGCACGACCGTGGTGCGCCGGCGGCGCGCGAGCACCTTCGAGCGCCGGGCGCGCGCGGCTGCCGCCTGCGCGGCCTGTACCGCCTGCGGCGACGGCTCGCGTCGGGCGGCCGGAACGCGCCCGCGCTCCGGGGCGGTGGTGACCGGTTCGGGTGCCGGGGCGGACGCGTGTGCGTGCGCCGGTCCGGCCGTCCGGTCCCGCTGGTCCCGGGTGGCCGGTTCCGGCCGTTCGGAGGCGGGCGGGAAGACGGGCACCTGGGTGTGGAGGCGGGTTTTGGCCACGGCGAAGGCCCGGACGTCGACCGATTCGGTGACGGCGTCCGGGTCCTGGACGTCGTACTCCACCTCCTCGGCGGAGCGCGCCCGCAGGTCCTTGGCGTACCGGCGCTCCATGGCCGCCCGTCCGGACAACAGCCGGATGGCGGTGCTGAAGCGTTCCGTGGGACGGGCCTCGTTCAGCTCGTCCTGCCTACGGAGCCACATGGGCACCAAGTAGGCGGCCCAGGCCCCGACGATGACTGCGTAGATGAGGCCGCTGCTGCTCACGCCTCACACGGTAGAGGGGTTTGCGTGAGGCCATCCGCCAATTGCGCCGGTGTGTCGCACGATCTGGCTGATACTTCGAACATTTTTTGTGACCAGCGTGATCAGCAGACTGCCCGAGACGCGAATTCGAGGCACCGAGCCGGTCACCCCGCCGAGCAATTTCGAACGTTTATTCAATTACCGGGTCCGTGCGCGATTCCCGGGTTGCGCGGCTCGTTCCGCGAGCGTGTGCGGTGCCAGCGCCTGAGCAGTCCTTCGGGGACCTCTTCCGCCGTCAGGGCGAAGACCAGATGGTCGCGCCAGGCTCCGTCGATGTGGAGATAACGCGGGCGCAGGCCCTCCTCGCGGAATCCGAGTTTCTCCACGACCCGGCGGCTGGGCCCGTTCTCGGGGCGAATGCAGACCTCGACGCGGTGCAGGCCGACCGTGCGGAAACAGTGGTCCACGACCAGCGCGACGGCCGTCGGCATCACCCCGCGGCCGGCCACCGCCTCGTCCACCCAGTACCCGACGTGCCCCGAGCACATCGAGCCCCAGGTGATTCCGGCCACCGTCAGCTGGCCCGCCAGCCGCCCCTCGTACTCGATGACGAACGGCAGCATCCGGCCGGCGTTCGCCTCCGCGCGCAGGTGCCGGACCATCTGGCGGTAGGTCGGCCGGTGCGTGAACGGACCGCCCGGCGTGGGCGGCGGAATCGTCGCCTCCCACGGCCGCAGCCAGTCCCGATTGCGCCGGTTGACTTCGCGCCACGCCCGCTGGTCGCGCATCTTTATCGGCCGGAGGAGGACATCGCCGTCCACCAGCTCCACGGGCCAGGACGGGCTGTTCAGCTGGCACCCCCCGGAGGTGCCTCCCAGGCCCTTGGGGCACTGGGGGAGGGTCTGGGGTGGTCGCCGCCGCGGATCTGGTCCACGGCGTGGATCAGCAGCGGCTCCAGGACGGCCAGGCCGTCCTTCACGCCGCCGGTGGAGCCCGGCAGGTTGACGATCAGCGTGCCGCCCGCCACCCCGGCCAGGCCCCGGGACAGCGCCGCGGCCGGCACCTTGTCCCGGCCGTACGCGCGGACGGCCTCGGCGATTCCCGGCACCTCGCGGTCGATCACCCGGCGGGTCGCCTCCGGCGTGCGGTCGGTGGGCGAGATGCCCGTGCCGCCGGTGGTGACGACCACGTCGTAACCGGCCTCGACGGCCGCGCGCAGGGCGGCCTCCACGGGGTCGCCGTCGGGCACCACCTGCGGGCCGTCGACCGCGAACCCGAAGCGCCCGAGGCCCTCGGCGACCAGCGGGCCGCCCCTGTCCTCGTAGACACCGGCGGCGGCCCGGTTGGAGGCCGTGACCACCAGTGCGCTGTACGGCGCCGACAGCGCCCCGCCGGCCGGCGCGCCGAGCGTCATGACCGGCTCCAGTCGCCCGACTTGCCGCCCGTCTTCTCCTCCACCCGCACGTCCGTGATGACCGCTCCCTTGTCGACCGCCTTCACCATGTCGATCACGGTGAGCGCGGCGACCGAGACCGCGGTGAGCGCCTCCATCTCGACGCCCGTGCGGTCCGTGGTCCGCACCGTGGCCAGGATCTCCACGGCGTCGTCCGCGACCGACAGGTCCAGTGTCACACCGGACAGCGCGAGAGGGTGGCACAGCGGGATCAGGTCGGGGGTGCGCTTGGCGCCCATGATGCCCGCGATGCGCGCCGTGGCCAGCGCGTCGCCCTTGGGCACGCCCTCACCGCGCAGCAGTTCCACCACGCGGGGCGAGACCAGGACGCGGCCGGAGGCACGGGCGGTGCGCGCGGTGACGTCCTTGCCGGACACGTCGACCATGCGGGCGGCGCCCGCCTCGTCGATGTGCGTCAGCCGGTCCTGCTCAGGGGGTCCGGGGGTCGCCCCCCGGGAAGGCACAGTCATGATCGTGGCGCTCCCGGTCCGGGCCCGGCGCGGTGCGGCGCGCGGGCCTGTTGTGCGCGACACGGTACCGCCACCCCGGGGCGCTCAGCCGAGCAGGACCACCTCGACGTCGGCGCCGGGCTCGACGGTCTCGGTGTCCTCGGGGACGACGATCAGCGCGTCGGCGTGCGCGAGGGCGGCCACCAGGTGGGAGCCGGCGCCGCCGACCGGGGTGACGCCGCCGTGCGCGTACCTGCCGCGCAGGAACTGGCGGCGGCCCCTCGGGGAGGTGAGCGCGGTGTCGGCGGTCAGCTTCGCGCGGGTGCGCGGCCGGTGCACGTCGGTGAGGCCCATGAGGGTGCGGATCGCGGGGCGGACGAACAGCTCGAAGGAGACGTACGACGACACCGGGTTGCCGGGCAGCGCCAGCAGCGGGGTGTGGTCGGGGCCGATGGAGCCGAAGCCCTGGGGCTTGCCGGGCTGCATGGCGAGCCTGCGGAACTCCACGCCGCTGCCGGGCTCGTCCGCGTCGCCGACGGACGACAGCGCCTCCTTGACGACGTCGTACGCCCCGACGCTGACGCCGCCCGTGGTGACCAGCAGGTCGGCGCGGACCAGTTGGTCCTCGATGGTGGAGCGCAGGGTCTCGGCGTCGTCGGCGACCGCGCCCACCCGGTAGGCGATGGCGCCGGCGTCGCGGGCTGCGGCGGTGAGGGCGAAGCTGTTGGAGTCGTAGATCTGACCGCTGCGCAGTTCCTCGCCGGGCTGGACGAGTTCGCTGCCGGTGGACAGCACGACCACGCGGGGGCGCGGGCGCACCCGGACCGTGCCGCGGCCGATCGCGGCGAGCAGCGCGATCTGCGGCGGGCCGAGGACGGTGCCCGCCGTCAGGGCGCGGTCGCCCGCCCGGACGTCGCTGCCCTTCGCGCGCACGTGCGCGCGTGCCCGCGCCGGGCGGTAGACGTGCACCTGCCCGGTGGCGCCCTCGGGGGCGAGGCTGCCCGCGCGCATGCCGGACACGCCGGGGCCCTCGCCGAGGCCGCCGTCGGTCCACTCGACGGGGACGACGCTCTCCGCGCCGGGCGGCAGCGGGGCGCCGGTCATGATGCGGGCGGCCTGGCCGGGCCCGACGTGCAGCAGGTCGGCCTGGCCGGCCGCGACGTCCCCGACGACCTCCAGGACGGCGGGGAACTCCTCGCTCGCGCCCGCGACATCCGCGACCCGTACCGCGTACCCGTCCATGGAGCTGTTGTCGAACGGCGGCAGGGAGACCGGCACCGTGACGTCCTCGACGAGGACGCAGCCGAGGGCGTCGAGGAGGTTCAGCTCGATGGGTTCCAGGGGGCGGACGGTCGTGAGGACGTCCTCCAGGTGCTCGTCCACCGACCACAGCTGGTCCTGGCCGGTGACGCGGGGCGCGGCGCTGCTCAACGGGCTACATCTCCTCGGCTACGAAACTGCGGAGCCAGGCCTGGAAGTCCGGGCCCAGGTCTTCACGTTCGCACGCGAGTCTGACAATGGCACGCAGATAGTCGCCGCGGTCTCCGGTGTCGTAGCGGCGGCCCTCGAAGACGACGCCGTGCACCGGGCCGCCGACCTTCTCGTCCTCGGCGAGCTGCTGGAGGGCGTCGGTGAGCTGGATCTCGCCGCCGCGGCCGGGCTCGGTCTTGCGCAGTATGCCGAAGATGTGCGGGTCGAGGACGTAGCGGCCGATGATGGCGTAGTTGGAGGGGGCGTCGGCCGGGTCGGGCTTCTCGACCAGGCCGCTGACCTTGACGACGTCGCCGTCCTCGGTGGCCTCGACGGCGGCGCAGCCGTAGAGGTGGATCTGCTCGGGGGCGACCTTCATGAGCGCGACGACGCTGCCGCCGCGCTGCTCCTGGACCTCCACCATGCGCCGCAGCAGCGGGTCGCGCGGGTCGATGAGGTCGTCGCCGAGCAGGACCGCGAAGGGCTCGTTGCCGACGTGCGGCGCGGCGCACAGCACGGCGTGGCCGAGGCCCCTGGGGTCGCCCTGGCGGACGTAGTGCATCGTGGCGAGGTCGCTGGACTCCTGGACCTTGGCGAGGCGTTCGGCGTCGCCCTTCTTCTCCAGGGCCGACTCGAGTTCGTAGTTGCGGTCGAAGTGGTCCTCCAGGGGGCGCTTGTTGCGGCCCGTCACCATGAGGACGTCGTCGAGACCCGCGGCGACGGCCTCCTCGACCACGTACTGGATCGCCGGCTTGTCCACGACCGGCAGCATCTCCTTGGGAGTGGCCTTGGTGGCCGGCAGGAACCGGGTGCCGAGGCCTGCTGCGGGGATGACAGCCTTGCTGATCCTGGGGTGCGACTGAGTCATGCCCGCCACCTTAACCGGTGCCTTTGTGTGGAATTCGCAGGTCCGGTTGTTTGGCTCTCATATGAACACAATTGCAACGGTACGGGGAGCGACCATGAGTCACGGCACACGCGGGTCCGAGCCTGACAAGCGAACGTTGCGGCGCGAGATCCTCGCGGTGAGGAGCAGGTTGACGGCCGATGACGTGCGGGAATCGGAGGCGGCGCTGGCCGGGCAGGCGCTCGCGCTGCCCGAGTTGGCCACCGCGTGCACGGTGGCCGCGTACGTCTCCGTGGGAAGTGAACCCGGCACGCGCGCACTGCTGGACGCGCTCCGCGCGCGGGGCGTACGCGTCCTGCTGCCGGTGCTGCTGCCCGACAACGACCTGGACTGGGGCGAGTACGGGACGCGGGACGCCCTCGCGCGCGTGCGGCACGGCGGGAGGATGGCGCTGTACGAGCCCGCCGGGGAGCGTCTGGGTCCCGAGGCGGTGACCGGCGCCGACGCCGTGCTGCTGCCGGGCCTCGCCGTCGACGCGCGCGGGATGCGGCTGGGGCGCGGCGGCGGCTCCTACGACCGTGTGCTGGCCCGGCTGGAACGCGCGCGGGCGCGTCCGGCGCTGGTGGTGCTGCTGTACGACACGGAGGTCGTCGAGCGCGTCCCCGCCGAGCCGCACGACCGGCCGGTGCACGCGGTGGTGACGCCGTCGGGGATCCGGCGCTTCCGCTGACCCGGGAGGGCCAAAGGGCTTGCGCCGTGAACGCGGAAACGGCCTCCACGCGCGCGTGGAGGCCGTTTCCGTCAGGTGCTCACGGCTTCAGCAGCAGCGTGTCGCTCGTGCTGTCCGCGACCGCCTTGTCCGAGAAGCGCCACGGCAGCAGGTCGCCCTTGGCCCACTTGCCGGTCTGGTCGGTGTAGTGGGAGCTGTAGGCGTGCCCGGAGGCGCCGCCGAGGTTGATCCAGCGCGACTTGTCGAGGTCGCCGAGGTTGACCACCATCCGCATCGACGGCACCCACACGACGCCGTAGCCGCCGGCCGCGTTCCAGCCGGTCGCGTTGACCGCCGCCTCGCCGCCGCTGAGCTTCCACGGACCGCGGTTGAGGACGTACTGCAGGAAGCCGGGGCCCTCGGTGCCCAGCGTCTGGTTCTTCAGGAACAGGCGGTGCAGCCGGCCCCAGCTCCAGGATTCGATGTCCTTGCCGAGCTTGGCGGTCAGCTCCCAGCGGGCGTCGATCATCGCCCGCTTGAACAGCTCGTCGCGGTTCTCGGCGCCGGGGCGGGTGCCCGCCCGGGACGTCTTCCACCAGTCGCTGTCCTCGTCGTCCATGAGGGCGCGCACGACCTCGAACCAGCGGTCGCCGCCGTCGGGCTGCGCCTGGTCGGCGTCGCGCAGGCCGCACTCGCGGACCTTCTCCGCCTCGTCGGCGGGACCGGTCGTGTTGACCGGCTCCACCCACAGGCACTGGCCCTTGACCCGCAGCTCCTTGGGCAGCTTGTTGCCGAAGGCGAGCTTGAGGACGTTGCGCCACACCGAGTTGAAGTACGCCGCCGCCGCCGAGTCGGCCTCCTGGGTGTAGTCCCAGCCCTCCAGCAGCTTCTGCGCCTGGCGGACGTCCGGGTCACCGACGTCGATCTTCAGCATCTGGGGCACCAGCAGCTTGGCGATCTCACTGCTGTTGTCCATCTGCATCTGCCGCATGTCGTCGGTGGAGATCTTGCCGCCGTCCTTGGTCTTCGCCTGGATCAGGTCGGTGATCCGCTGGCTGCGGGTGCCGTAGCCCCAGTCCGTGGTCAGCGTGTACGGGTAGTCGTCCGCGCCGACCACGGCCTGGTTGGCGGTGACGATGTAGCCGCGCTCCGGGTCGTACTCGTGGGGCAGTTCGTCCTGCTCGATGTACGTGCCGGTCCAGCGGTAGCGGGGGTCCCAGCCCGGCGCCGGGATCGACCCGTCGTGGCCCTCGGCGCGCACCGGGATGCGGCCCGGCAGGGTGTAGCCGATGTGGTTCTCGGTGTCGGCGTAGACGAGGTTCTGCGACGGCACGTCGAACAGGGCGGCGGCCTTGCGGAAGTCGCTCCAGCCGCGTGCCCGGTTCATCGCGAACACGGCGTCCATGGTGGTGCCGGGCTCCAGCGCGGTCCAGCGCAGCGCGACGCCGTAACCGTCGCCGCGGTCGGGCGCGGCGGTGTCGACGGTGGCCCGCTTGCCGACCCGCACCAGGTCGTTGTTGCGGTCGGACAGCAGGGGCCCATTGTTGGTCTCGCGGACGACGATCTTCTCGGCGGCGCCGCCCGCGACCTTGATGGTCTCCTCGCGCGTGGTGAAGGGGCGGACCTTGCCGTCGTACAGGTAGCCGTCGCCGGTGATCTTCTCCAGGTAGAGGTCGGTGACGTCGACGCCGGAGTTGGTCATGCCCCAGGCGATGTCGCGGTTGTGGCCGATGACCACGCCGGGCATGCCCGCGAAGGTGTACCCGGAGACGTCGTACTGGCACTTGGCGGAGACGCTGCGGCAGTGCAGGCCCATCTGGTACCAGACGGACGGCAGCGAGGCCGACAGGTGCGGGTCGTTGGCGAGCAGCGGCTTGCCGGTGATGGTGTGCTCGCCGGAGACGACCCAGGCGTTGGAGCCGATGCCGTTGCCGTTGACGCCGACGGCGGTGGGCAGGTCGTCCAGGACGTCGTACAGGCCGCCGAGCTGGCTCTGCAGGCCGGTCGCCGCCGGGTCGCCGGCCGCCGCGCCGGCCGTGGAGGCGTCACCGGCCGCGGTGCCGCCCGTCGCGGTGCCGCTGCCGCCCGCGCCGCCCACCGTGCCCGTGCCCGAGCCAGTGCCCGCGCCCGTACCCGTGCCGCCGCCCTGCTGGAAGGTCTGCGTCAGCTCGTCGTACTGGCCCTCCTGCACGATCGCCTTGTTGCGGCCGTACGGGTAGCCCGGGTACAGGTCGGCGATCTGCTTCGGGCCGAGGCGGCTGGTCATCAGGGCGCGGTCGATCTCGTCCTGCATGTTGCCGCGCAGGTCCCAGGCCATCGCCTTCAGCCAGGCGATCGAATCGACCGGGGTCCACTTCTGCGGCTTGTAGTCGTTGCTGAGGCCGAGCGCCGCGTACTCCAGGGAGAGGTCCGCGCCGTCCTTGCCCGCCAGGTACGCGTTGACTCCCGCGGCGTAGGCCCGGAGGTACTTCTTGGCGGCGGCCGACAGCTTGGTGTCGTACTCCCGCTGCGCGACCCGGTGCCAGCCGAGGGTGCGCAGGAACTCGTCCTTCCGGACCTGGTCCTTGCCGAACATCTCCGACAGGCGTCCGGCCGTCATGTGGCGGCGCACGTCCATCTCGTAGAACCGGTCCTGCGCCTGGACGTAGCCCTGCGCCATGAACAGGTCGGTGTCGGAGGAGGCGTAGATCTGTGGGATGCCGTGGCCGTCGCGTCTGACGTCCACGGGCCCTGACAGGCCGTCCAGGCTGATCGAGCCCTTGGTCTGAGGGAAGGAGGCGCGGACGGTGCTGATGGACCAGTACGCGCCGTAGGCGACGCCGCCCACGAGCGCCAGCACCAGAACGAGCACGATCAGGCGGGCTCTGCGCCCCTTCTTCCTGCCGGACTTGCCGGGCTGCTGACCCGTGGAGGCGGTGGTGTTCGGGGGCATCGCTGTCCTTGCTGTCCTAACGCGAGCGGCAGGTCGGGCTGTGCTTTTAACTGAGCGCTGGAGCAACGATAGGCGCAGGGGCCGTCGGCACTTGACGCGGAGTCGGGAACGGGCACGGACGGACGTTCGATCTTCCCCTCCGGGAGTGTCAAGAAATCGTCAAGAGTTAGGTAAGGTAACGAAGTAGTTGGCTGCGGTTCGCCGCAGTTTCGTGTGCGATGTACGTGCTCACGCGTGCGTGCGCGGGTCCGTGCCCACGCGTGTGTGCGCCACGACCGTGGTGCTCACGCGTGCGTGCGCGCAGCCAGGAAGGAAACGGCCGCTGACTGTCCACGACCTCAACCAGCTCCTGCTCGTCTGCTCGCTCGTCCTGCTCGTCGCCGTCGCAGCGGTCCGGATCTCCTCGCGCAGCGGGCTCCCCAGCCTGCTCGTCTACCTGGCCATCGGCGTCGCCATGGGCCAGGACGGCATCGCCGGCATCCACTTCGACAACGCCGAACTCACCCAGGTCATGGGATACGCGGCCCTCGTGGTGATCCTGGCGGAGGGCGGCCTCGGCACGAAGTGGTCGGAGATCAGACCGGTGCTGCCCGCGGCCTCCGCGCTGGCGCTGGTGGGCGTCGCGGTGAGCGTCGGGGTCACGGCGGCCGGGGCGCACTACCTGACCGGCCTCGAATGGCGTCAGGCCCTCATCATCGGGGCGGTGGTGTCCTCCACGGACGCCGCGGCCGTCTTCTCGGTGCTGCGCAGGGTGCCCCTGCCCGCGCGCGTGACGGGCACGCTGGAGGCCGAGTCCGGCTTCAACGACGCCCCGGTGCTCATCCTGGTCGTCGCCTTCTCCACGGCCGGCCCGATCGAGCACTGGTACGTCCTGATCGGCGAGATCCTCCTGGAGCTGGCCATCGGCGCCGCGATCGGCCTCGCGGTGGGCTGGCTCGGCTCCTTTGGACTGCGGCACGTGGCGCTGCCCGCCTCCGGCCTCTACCCGATCGCCGTCCTGGCCATCGCCGTCACCGCGTACGCGGCGGGCGCCATGGCGCACGGCAGCGGCTTCCTCGCCGTCTACCTCGCCGCCATGATGATGGGCAACGCGCGACTGCCGCACTGGCCCGCCACCCGCGGCTTCGCCGAAGGGCTGGGCTGGATCGCGCAGATCGGCATGTTCGTCCTGCTCGGCCTGCTGGTCACGCCGCACGAACTGGGCGACGACATCGTGCCCGCCCTCCTCATCGGCCTGGTGCTGACCATGGTGGCGCGCCCGCTGGGCGTCGTCCTCGGCCTGCTGCCGTTCCGGGTGCCCTGGCAGGAGCAGGCCCTCATGTCCTGGGCCGGGCTGCGCGGCGCCGTCCCCATCATCCTGGCGACCATCCCCATGGTCGAGGGCGTCGCCGGCAGCCGCCGGATCTTCAACATCGTGTTCGTGCTGGTCGTCGTCTACACCCTGGTCCAGGGGCCGACGCTGCCGTGGCTGGCCCGCAAGCTGCACCTGGGCGACGACGCCGAGGCCGCCGACCTCGGCATCGAGTCGGCGCCGCTGGAGCGTCTGCGCGGGCACCTGCTGTCGCTCTCGATCCCGAAGGACTCGCGCATGCACGGCGTCGAGGTGGGCGAGCTGCGGCTGCCGCCGGGCGCCGCCGTCACCCTCGTGGTGCGCGACGGGCAGTCCTTCGTGCCGATGCCGACGACCGTGCTGCAACGCGGCGACGAGCTGCTGGTGGTCGCCACCGACCCGGTCCGCGACGCCGCGGAACGCCGCCTGCGCGCGGTGGGCCACGGCGGCAAGCTGGCGGGCTGGCTCGGTGCGAACGGGGCGGCGCGCCGGGCCCGGGGCGACCGCAGATAGGTCACCGAGCCGTCGGTGCTATCGGTGACATCCGTGGGATCGAGGCAGTAATCGCAGGCAGGGACTCTGGTGGTGCTCCTTTTCACAAGGGCCGGCCCGCTCGATACCTGTAAGATGAAAGCGTCACCCAGATCGAACCAACTCTGCCTGACGCAGAGCTGGCGCGACCGTATGGCGGCCGGCACACCCCTGAAGCGGGCCCGGTATCCACCGCAGTTCCGCGCAAGAGGACAGCTCTCGGCGCCGCCCCCGTACGAAGGGGCCGCGCTACCAGGCGGCAGAAAGGCACGGGCCGTGGCGACCACGGTCACCTCGTCGAAGAACTCGGCGGCGGCCTCCCGCCCGGGCTACCTCCAGCTGCTGCGCACCCGCGGCGCCTGGACGTTCCTGCTCCCCGGCTTCGCGGCACGCCAGCCGTTCGCGATGCTCACCATCTCCATCGTGCTGCTGGTGCAGCACACCACCGGCTCGTACGGCGCGGCCGGCGCCGTCGCGGCCGTCACCGGCGTCTCCATGGCGCTGTTCGCCCCGTACACCGGCCGGCTCGCCGACCGCTACGGGCAGCGCTCCGTGCTGCTCCCCGGCGTGCTCCTGCACACCCTGTCGGGCCTGACCCTCACCGCGCTCGCCCTCGCGGACGCTCCCCTGTGGGCGCTGTTCGTGGCGGCCGTCCCGACCGGAGCCTCCGTGCCGCAGGTCGGCCCCATGGTCCGCGCCCGCTGGGGCGTCACCCTGAAGGACTCGCCCCTGATGACGACGGCGGCGGCCTTCGAGTCCGTCACGGACGAGCTGACCTTCGTCGTCGGGCCGCTGCTGGCCACGGCCCTGTGCACGGCCGTCCACCCGGCCGCCGGGCTGGTCACCGAGGCCGCGCTGACCCTGATCGGCGGTCTGCTGTTCGCCGCCCAGAGGGCCACCCAGCCGTCCGTCGCCCCGCGCGGGCACGCACGCGTGCAGCACGCGTCCGCACTGAGCGTCCCCGGCGTGCGCGTGCTGATCGTGACGTTCCTCGGCATCGGGTCCGTGTTCGGCGGCATGCAGGTCTCGCTCGCCGCGTTCAGCGAGTCGATCGGCGAGCCTGGCCTGAACGGCGTCCTGTACGGCGTCTTCGCCGCGGGCAACATGGTCTCCGGCATCGCCTGCGGAGCCGTCGTCTGGAAGACCGCCCCGCACCGGCGCCTCGTCGCCGGGTACACCGCGCTCGCGCTGGCCGCGTCCGGCCTGTGGGCCGCCCACTCGGTGCTCGTCCTCGCCGGGCTCGGCCTGCTGGTCGGCATGTGCATCGCGCCCGCGCTGATCACCGGCTACACCCTGGTCGAGCGCCTGGTTCCGGCCGGGGCCCGCACCGAGGCGTTCACCTGGCTGACGGGCGCCGTGGCGCTCGGTCAGGCGGCTGCCGTCACGGTCGCCGGGCAGCTCGAGGACCACTACGGGAACGGTGCCGGTTTCCTGGTGCCGGCCGGCGGCACCCTGCTCGCCCTGATCACCCTGGTGGCGCTGCGCTCCCGGCTGGTGTCGCGCTCCCCCCGGCGCACGGTCGCACGTGGCGTCGGTCACCGCGTGCCGGTGGCAGTGGACTGAACGGCCGGAATACGTCAGTATGGAGCGTCGTTAGCACTCATCGAGTGAGAGTGCCAGGAGGAAGACAGTGCCGACCTACCAGTACCAGTGCACCGAGTGCGGCGAGGGCCTCGAGGCGGTGCAGAAGTTCACCGACGACGCCCTGACCGAGTGCCCCGGCTGCCAGGGCCGCCTGAAGAAGGTGTTCTCGGCGGTCGGCATCGTCTTCAAGGGCTCCGGCTTCTACCGCAACGACAGCCGCGGCTCCTCGTCGAGCAGCTCGCCGGCGTCCTCGACGTCGTCGTCTTCGACGTCTTCCTCGTCGTCTTCGACGTCTTCCTCGGACTCGGGCTCGTCGTCGTCGGGCTCGGGCAGCTCTACGAGCAGCAGCACCGCCGCGTAGCGGTTCACGCGGACGCCGACTTCTTCATCGGGATCCTGCCGGCTCCCTACCGGACCCTGTCGCCCTTGGGCGGTGGGGTCTTCGGCGTTTCTGGGGCGGCTTGGGGCGGCTGGGGTAGGGAGGGCTGGTGCTGCCGGGCGGCGGCGGCCTTGGTGGTCGCGGCGCGGCTGTGGACGGGAGGATCTGTCGCTGCCGGGCGGCGGCCTTGGTGGTCGCGGCGCGGCTGCGGTCGGGAGGGCCTGTCGCTGCCGGGCGGCGACGGTTCGGCACTCTTGGGACGGCTAGGGTCGGGGGCATGGCGAACAAGGCGAACGCCGAGATCGGCGTGATCGGCGGCTCCGGTTTCTACTCGTTCCTGGACGACGTGACCGAGATACAGGTCGACACCCCCTACGGGCAGCCCAGCGACTCCCTCTTCCTCGGCGACGTCGCCGGCCGGCGGGTCGCCTTCCTCCCCCGGCACGGGCGCGGCCACCATCTGCCGCCGCACCGCATCAACTACCGGGCCAACCTCTGGGCACTGCGGTCCGTCGGCGTGCGGCAGGTCCTCGGCCCGTGCGCGGTGGGCGGGCTGCGCCCCGAGTACGGACCGGGCACGCTGCTCGTGCCGGACCAGCTCGTCGACCGCACCAAGTCCCGCGCCAACTCCTACTTCGACGGACTGCCGCTGCCGGACGGCACGGTGCCGAACGTGGTGCACGTGTCGCTGGCCGACCCCTACTGCCCCACCGGGCGCGCCGCCGCGCTGAAGGCGGCCCGCGGCCGGGACTGGGAGGCGGTGGACGGCGGCACGCTCGTCGTGGTCGAGGGGCCGCGTTTCTCCACCCGCGCCGAGTCGCTGTGGCACCAGGCGCAGGGCTGGTCCGTGGTGGGCATGACCGGCCATCCCGAGGCCGCGCTCGCCCGTGAGCTGGAGCTCTGCTACACCTCGCTGACCCTGGTCACCGACCTCGACGCGGGTGCCGAGACCGGCGAGGGCGTCTCGCACGACGAGGTGCTGCGGGTCTTCGCGGCGAACGTGGACCGGCTGCGGGGCGTGCTCTTCGACGCGGTGGCCGCGCTCCCGGCGACGGAGGACCGGGACTGTCTGTGCAGGTCGGCGCTGGGTGGGATGGATCCGGGGTTGGCGCTGCCGTAGGGGTGGGCAGGGCGGGGTCCGAGGGCCGAGGGTCGAGGGCCGGGGCCGAGGGTCGGGGCCGAGGGTCGGGGAGGCGGAACGGCTCGTTCGGGTGGCGGAGTTTTCCACAACCGGTGAGTAGCGCACGGGGCCCGGCGGGCGGCGGCGCGCAGCCGCATCGTGGACCCGAAAGCCGAACGCCTCGTCGCTGGTGGTGGTCCCGTGCCCTTCGCTCAGTCCCCGTACCCGTCCTCGTCCTCGTCCTCGTCCTCGTCGTCGTCTTCGTCTTCGTCGCCTTGGTCTCCGTCTCCATCTGCGTCTGCGTCTGCGCAGTGGAGTTACCGCCCGGCCCTGTACTCACCGTCTCCCTCCTCGGGCTCGGTGGCTCCGTCGGCCGCCTGCTCTCCGCACGCACCGGGTGCCGACGCCCCGCCCACCTGCGAGGTGCCGCACTTCCCTCCGGTGCGCGTGCGCGGCGGCCGGTACGGGCTGAGCCGGCTCGTACGGCATCGGCGGCGGGCGGTGGCGGCAGGCCTCGCCGTCACGGCGGCGGCCCTGGTGGCGGCGGGCCCCGGAGACACCGAGCGGGCCCGCGGTCGTCCAGGCGACCCGGCGCCACCCGGCTCGGCCGCACCGGCGGCGGATCGTCCGGTACGTACGCAGCGCGCGGCCGGACTCGTGACGGCGCCGGTGCGGATCGCCGACGCGGCGACGGTACGGCTGCTGCGGCCGGGTGACCGTGTCGACGTCATCGCCGCCGGGGAGACGGCGACGGGCGGCGCCGCGCGGGTGGTCGCGCGCGGGGCGCGGGTGACGAAGGTGCCGGAAGCTCTGGACGACCCGGCCGGGAGCGGGGCGCTGGTCGTGCTGTCGGTGCCCCGCTCGACAGCGGCCCGCCTCGCGGGAGCGAGTGCCACGGCCCGGCTGGCGGTGACGCTGTGGTGAGCCCAGCAGACCGGGCCGACATCCCGGCCCCAAGTGGTGGAACGGTGTCTGGGCCTGCGGGTGGTGGGGCGGCGCCGTGTCCTACAGGTGGTGGGGCGGCTTCTCGTCGAGGAAGCGCTTCAGGTCGGCCGCGCTGTCCCGGTCGCGGTCGCCCCGGTCGCCCCAGCCGCGGTCGGTGTCGTCCGACGACTGCTGGTCCAGCGGGTCGTCGAAGATCAGCGCGGGTTTCGGCTCACGCGGCTCGGGGTCGGGGGCGGTGCCTCCGCCGGGGGTGTTGCTCATGCCTCCAGAGTACGGGGCTGCCCCGGCGGCTGGACGACACTGGGCGCCATGACAGTTGACGCAGTGACGGACGTGGCCGGCGTGCGGGTGGGGCACGCGACGCGCATCGGGGACGGCTGGCTCACCGGCACCACGGTCGTGCTGGCCCCGGACGGCGGGGCGGTCGCCGCGGTGGACGTGCGCGGCGGCGGCCCCGGCACCAAGGAGACCGACGCCCTGGACCCGCGCAACCTGGTGCGGAAGGTCGACGCGATCGTGCTCACGGGCGGCAGCGCCTACGGGCTGGACGCGGCGTCCGGCGTGATGGCCTGGCTGGAGGAACAGGGACGCGGGGTGCGGGTCGGGCCGGACCCGTCCCATGTCGTGCCCGTGGTGCCGGCGGCCTGCGTCTTCGACCTGGGGCGCGGCGGCGACTTCCGGGCCCGCCCGGACGCGGCCACCGGCCGGGCCGCGGTGGAGGCGGCAGCGGCGAGCGCGCCCGGCGCGGCCGTGCCGGAGGGGTGCGTGGGCGCCGGTACCGGCGCGGCGGTCGGACAGCTGAAGGGCGGGGTCGGCACCGCGAGCACGGTTCTCGCCCCGGGCATCACGGTGGCGGCGCTGGTGGTGGCCAACGCGGCGGGGTCGGCGACGGACCCGGAGACGGGGGTGCTGTACGGGGAGATGTTCCAGGGCCGGGTGACGTATCCGGAGGGGCCGGTCCACGAGGCGGCGTGCCGGCGCCTCGTGGAGATCGCCGCGAGCAGCGGCCCGCCCCCGCTGAACACGACGCTGGCCGTGGTCGCCACGGACGCGGACCTGTCCAAGTCACAGGCGCAGAAGCTGGCGGGCACGGCCCACGACGGCATCGCCCGTGCCGTGCGCCCGGTGCACCTGCTCAACGACGGGGACACGGTCTTCGCGCTGGCGACCGGGCAGCGCCCGCTCGACGCCGGCAACCCGCTCGCCCTGAACGCGGTCCTCGCCGCGGGCGCGGACGTGGTGACCCGGGCGATCGTGAGGGCGGTGCGGGCGGCGGAGCCGGTGTCGGGGCCGGGCGGGACGTGGCCGTCGTACGGGCAGTTGTACGGGCAGCTCCACGGGGGGCGGTGACGTGCGCTTTCGCGCCGCGGCCGGGCGGTGACGAGTGCGGGGCGGGCCGCGCTCCGGGCGGGGACGCCGCCCGGGCGCGACCCCGGCATCGTGCCAAGTCCCTTGCCGACACGGGGTTTTGACGGTATGCCGGACACTGCGGGAAATTCACGCACGGTTCGAGTGTTTTTCAAGCCTACGTTTTCTCGGTTACTGGACACGATGTCCGATCGAGGGGCTACGGTATGCACCCACAAGGTGACATGCAGCAACGCCGGGAGAGACCTTGAGCGTTCCGTACGAGATGGCAGCGTACGAACCACCCGAGACGCCCGAGTCTCCGGAGGAGCATCTGGCGCGGCTCCTCGGACGTGCCCTGAACTCGTTCGAGTTGCCCGACGACGTGGTGCGGCAGCTCGACTGCGCACTGGCCCACGACAGCTCGCTGCACTCCGCGCACCACAGCGCGGGCCTGCACCGGGAGACGTACCGGCACACCTGGCTGCTCGTGGACGGTTCGGCGCTCACGCTGTGGGAGCTGGTCCACAACACCGTGCCGGGCGGCGAGGCGCAGCACGAGGTCTACGCGGACGAGGAGGAGCTGCGGTCCGCCACGGCGCGGCTGTCCCTGCCGCCCGACGCACCGGACTTCGAGCTGCCGGTGGTGGTGCAGTGGTCCGCGCTGCCGGCGCCCCGCCACGCGTACGTCCCGGACGATTCGGCGGACCATGCCCGCCGGCTGCTGCGCCGCGCGGAGAACGCGGACCGGCCCGGTGGGGAGACGGCCGAGTTACTGACTGCGGCGTTCGCGCATCAGATCACGCAGGCCTTCGGCAACCCCGGCCGAGCGGCGCGTGCCGGGCTGTGCTTCGCGCTGTACGAGCACGCCTTCCTGCTGCGTGACGGCAGGGAGGTCTCCCTGTGGGAGGTCGAGCACACGGCGACGCCGGACGGCCGGCACATGTGCGAGGTGTACGACTCGGAGGACGCGGCGCGGGACGCGATGGAGCGGCGGGCGGCGCAGGTCTCCTGACTGGCACGGGCGCGCAATGAGCCTGCGCCACCACGGTTTGCCCGGGGTGCCTACGCCGCGACTGTCTGCTTGGTGTGCGGCTCGGGGGACGATGACGTGCCGTCGCCGGTGCCCGGGGTCGTGACGTCCGGCGTGGGCCTGCGCAGGCCCTTGAGGAGGACGACCAGCGCGGTGGTGACGCAGACGCCGGCCGCGATGGCGATCAGGTACAGGAACGGGTTGCCGATCAGCGGGACCACGAAGATGCCGCCGTGCGGGGCGCGCAGCGTGGCGTCGAAGGTCATCGACAGCGCGCCGGTGACCGCGCCGCCCGCCATGGAGGCGGGGATGACGCGCAGCGGGTCGGCCGCGGCGAACGGGATGGCGCCCTCGGAGATGAAGGAGGCGCCGAGGACCCAGGCGGCCTTGCCGTTCTCGCGTTCGGTGCGGTTGAACAGCCTGCCGCGGACGGTCGTCGCCAGGGCCATGGCCAGCGGCGGGACCATGCCGGCCGCCATCACCGCGGCCATGATCCGCATCGCGGAGTCGCTCGGGTCGGCGACGGCGATGCCGGCGGTGGCGAAGGTGTAGGCGACCTTGTTGACGGGGCCGCCGAGGTCGAAGCACATCATCAGGCCGAGCAGGGCGCCGAGCAGGACGGCGTTGGTGCCGGTGAGGCCGTTCAGCCAGTCGGTCATGCCCTGTTGGGCGGAGGCGATGGGCTTGCCGATCACGACGAACATCAGGAAGCCGACGATCGCCGAGGAGATCAGCGGGATCACCACCACCGGCATGATGCCGCGCAGCGCCGCCGGGATGCGCACCTTCTGGATGCCGATCACCACGGCACCGGCGATCAGGCCGGCCGCGAGGCCGCCGAGGAAGCCCGCGCTGATGGTGAGGGAGATCGAGCCGCCGACGAAGCCGGGGACCAGACCCGGGCGGTCGGCCATGCCGTAGGCGATGTAACCGGCCAGCACGGGCACCAGGAAAGCGAAGGCGACGCCGCCGATCTGGAACAGCAGCGCGCCCCAGCTGTCGGCCTGCGACCACGCGAAGTGGTCTGTCACCGACGGCGCCTTGTTGATCTCGTAGCCGCCGATCGCGAAGCCGAGGGCGATGAGCAGGCCGCCCGCCGCGACGAACGGGACCATGTAACTCACGCCGGACATCAGCCACTTGCGCAGCTTGGTGCCGTAGCCCTCGCCCGCGTCGCCGCCGCGTTCGACCGGCGTGGGCGCCGAGCCGGAGGTGACCTCGCCGCGCGCGGCCTTCTGCCGTACGTGGGCGATGAGTTCGCCGGGACGGTTGATGCCGGCCTGTACGCCGACGTCGACGGTGGGCTTCCCGGCGAAGCGTTCCTTCTCCCGTACGGGGACGTCGTGGGCGAAGATCACGCCGTCCGCCGCCGCGATCACGGCCGGGTCGAGCGGGGTGAAGCCGGCCGAGCCCTGTGTCTCGACGACAACCTCGACGCCGGCCTCGCGGCCCGCGTTCTCCAGCGATTCGGCCGCCATGTAGGTGTGGGCGATACCGGTGGGGCAGGAGGTGACGGCGACGACACGGAATGGGCGCCCGTCCTGGCCCGACGTCGGGCTGGTGGTTTCCGTGCCTGCCGGGGCGCGGGTGTCCGTGGCAGTCGGGTGGGTGGTGTCCGTGGGGGTCGAGGTGGTGGTGTCCGTGGCGGCACCGGCGGAGGCCGCCACCGGTGCCGCCACGGAGTCTTCGGTGGAGCCGGATGTGCTGGGGGCATCCCCGGCCCGCTCAGCCGCCCCGGCCGCGCCCCCCTCAGGTTCGTCACCGCGGATCAGTGCTGCGGCGGACGACGCGTCGCGTGCCGAGCGCAGGGCCGTCGTGAACTCGGGGTTCGTCAGCTTCCGGGCCAGGGACGACAGGATCGTCAGGTGGGCGTCGTCGGCGCCGGCCGGTGCCGCGATCAGGAAGATCAGGTCGGCGGGGCCGTCCGCCGCACCGAAGTCGACCCCGGCCGGGCTGCGCCCGAACGCGAGCGTCGGTTCGGTCACGTGGGTGCTGCGGCAGTGCGGGATGCCGATGCCGCCGTCGAGCCCGGTCGGCATCTGCGCCTCGCGGGCGGCGACGTCGGCGAGGAAGCCGTCGAGGTCGGTCACGCGGCCCAGGGCCACCATGCGTTCGGCGAGCGCGCGCGCCGCGGCTTCCTTGGTGTCGGCGGACAGGTCGAGGTCGACCAGTTCCGCGGTGATCATGTCGCTCATCGCGGGCTCCTTCGCTCGCGTATCGCCCGGGGAGAGTCGTGGGCGGGGAGGGGGACGGGGGTGCGGTGGGGGCTTGCGGGGTCACCGGGGCAGGCGGTGGCAGCGGGGCTGGGCAGGCAGCACCTCACGGTGACGGCAGCGGGGCCGGGCAGCCGGCGCCCCGCAGTGGCTGCGGCGCCTAACAGGAAGGCCCCCCGTCGCACGCCGGACGCGGTGGCCAGGGATGCCGGGGCTGCGGGGTTGGCCGGGGCTCCAGGGCCGGACCGAGCTGCCAGGGCTGCCCGAGTCGCCAGGGCTACCAGGGCTACCGGAGCTACCAGGGAGGCCGTAGCCGCCAGGGTTGCCGATGCGGCCGTAGCGGCCCGAGCCACCGGGACGGCCGGAGCTGCCGGGACTGCCCGCCAAGACGTCACGTCACCGCCTCCTTCAGCGGACGGTCCACCGGAACGTCCGCCGTGACCGTGACCCCCGACGGATCGAGGTCCGCCGGGCCCGGCATCACGCTGCCGGGCAGCTGCACGGCCGCCGCGCCGTGGGCGAGCGCGGAGGCGAGCGCATCCGGGCCGGTGCCGCCGGCGATCAGGAAACCGGCGAGGGAGGCGTCGCCCGCGCCGACGTTGCTGCGTACGGCGCTCACGCGGGCGGTGCCGAACCAGGCGCCGGCGTCGTCCACGAGCAGCTGGCCGTCGGCGCCGAGGCTGGCGAGGACGGTGCGCGCGCCCCGCTCCCGCAGTTCCCCGGCCGCCTTCACCGCGTCGCCGACGGTGGCCAGGGGGCGCCCGACGGCCCCGGCGAGTTCCTCGGCGTTCGGCTTCACCACGTCGGGACGCTCGCGCAGTGCCCGGAGCAGCGCGGGCCCGGAGGTGTCGAGCGCGATCCGGACGCCGACGGCGTGCGCGCGGGCGACCAGCTCGGCGTACCAGGAGAGTGCGAGGCCGCGCGGGAGGCTGCCGCAGCAGGCGATCCAGGCGGCGTCGCGGGACTGCTGCCGGACGGTCTCCAGCAGCAGTTCCTGCTCGGCGGCCGTCAGTTCGGGGCCGGGCGCGTTGATCTTCGTGAGGACGCCGTCCGCCTCCGCCAGGGCGATGTTGGAGCGGGTGGCCCCGGCGACCGGCACGGGCGCGACCTCGATGCCCTGCGCGTCGAGCAGGTCGGCGACGAGCGCGCCCGGCGCGCCGCCCAGGGGCAGGACCGCGACCGTGCGCCGGCCGGCGGCGGCGACGGCCCGCGAGACGTTGACGCCCTTGCCGCCCGGGTCGACGCGCTCGCCGGTGGCGCGGACGACGGCGCCGCGGTCGAGCGAGGGCACCTCGTAGGTGCGGTCGAGGGACGGGTTCGGGGTGACGGTGAGGATCATGCGCGTACTACTTCCGTGCCGCCGTGTTCGATGGCGGCGGCGTCCTGCGGGCTCAGGCCGCTGTCGGTGATCAGCAGGTCCACGTCGTTCAGGCCGCCGAAGCGGGCGAAGTGCTCCTGGCCGTGCTTGGAGGAGTCGGCGAGCAGCACCACCCGGCGGGCCGCGGCGACGGCCGCGCGTTTGACGGCGGCCTCGGCGAGGTCGGGGGTGGTCAGGCCGTGCTCGGCGGAGAAGCCGTTGGCCGCGACGAAGAGGACGTCCGCGCGGATCTCGCCGTACGCGCGCAGCGCCCAGGCGTCGACGGCGGCGCGGGTGCGGTGCCGGACGCGTCCGCCGACCAGGTGGAGCTGGATGCCGGGGTGGTCGGCGAGACGGGCCGCGATGGGCAGGCTGTGGGTGACGACGGTGAGGGCGGACTCCAGCGGGAGGGCCGCGGCCAGGCGGGCGACCGTGGTGCCGGCGTCGAGGATCACCGTGCCGTCGGCGGGCAGTTCGGCCAGGGCGGCCTTGGCGATGCGGTCCTTCTCGCCGGCCGCGGTGGACTCGCGCTCGGCGAGGTCGGGCTCGAAGTCGAGGCGCCCGACCGGGATGGCGCCGCCGTGCACCCGGCGGACGAGCCCGGCGCGGTCGAGGGCCTTCAGGTCGCGGCGGATGGTCTCCGCCGTCACCTGGAACTCCTCGGCCAGCGACAGCACGTCGACCCGGCCGCCGTCCCGGGCGAGCCGGAGGATCTCCTGCTGCCGCTCCGGTGCGTACATGTCCGTTCGCCTCCGACTGGTGCCCGAACCTGTGGTTTCCCCGGGAGACTAAGCCCGGATTTCCGGAAAGTAAACAAGCTCGGGCTCAATCGGGCATGAGCGGGCTCCGCTTAGTGTCCGTTCCAGCCGTTCCCTGCCGTAAGGCCCGGCCTCGCCCTGCCGAAGGGTCCGGCTCGCCCTGCCGACCGATTCAGCTCGCCCTGGCGCAGGGCCCGGCCCTCATGCCGAAGAGCCCGGCACCCGCGGTGCCGGGCCCCTCCGGAAACGGTTCCGTGGCGGGTCAGACCAGCTCGGGCGCCTTGTCCTGCGCCGCGCTGCCGTCCGCCTGCGCGCCCTCCACATGCAGCGCCGGGCGCCTCGGCAGGGCGAACATCAGCAGGAAGATCACGCCCATCACGGCGGCCACCCAGCCCAGCGCGTACTCGAAGGCGTCCGCGAAGGCGGGGCCCACCTGCGCGGGCCGCAGCCGGTCGCTCATCGTGCCGAAGAAGACCACGGAGACGAGCCCGAGGCCGAGCGCGTGGCCCATCTGCTGCACGGTGTTGATGAGCCCCGACGCCGAACCGGCGTGCTCGCGCGGCACCTCGGAGAGCACCGCGTCCGTCAGCGGCGCGACGATCAGGCCCATGCCGACGCCCATCACGACCAGCGGCAGCGCCATCTGCCAGGGGGTGATGCCGAGGCCGTAGTGCTCGGACTCCCAGATGTAGAGCAGGACACCGGCGGCCATCACCAGCGCGCCCGTCTGGAGGACACCGCGGCCGAAGCGCGGGACCAGCTTCTGCACCGACAGTCCGGCCGCCACGGACACGGCGATCGAGAACGGCACGCCGGTCAGGCCGGCCTTCAGCGGGCTCCAGCCGAGGCCGGTCTGCATGTACAGCGTCCACACCAGGAAGAAGATGCCGAGCGCGATGCCGAAGACGGTCTGCACGGCGATGCCCGCGGCGAAGCTCTTGACCCGGAACAGCGACAGCTCCACCAGCGGGGAGCCGTCCCGCGCGGCCTTGCGCCGCTCGTACGCCACCAGCCCCGCGAGGACGGCGAACGCGCCGGCCATCGACACGTATCCCCACAGCGGCCAGCCCAGCTCACGGCCGCGGGTCAGCGGGTAGAGCAGCATCAGCAGGCCCAGCGTGACGAGCGCGACGCCCACCAGGTCCAGCTTGAGGGCCCGCGGGGCCTTGGACTCGGTGATGAAGCGGGCGCCCAGGATCAGGCCCGCTATGCCGACCGGCAGGTTGATCAGGAAGATGGGCCGCCATTCGAGCCCGAACAGGTTCCACTCGGTCAGCAGCGCGCCCAGCAGCGGACCGGACACCGCGCCGAGCCCGACGATCGCGCCGAACAGGCCGAACACCTTGCCGCGTTCGTGCGCCGGGAAGGTCGCGTGCACGATCGACAGCACCTGCGGCACCATCAGCGCCGCCATGCCGCCCTGCAGGATGCGGGAGGCGACGAGCATCTCCGGGTTCACGGCGAAGCCGCACAGCGCGGAGGCGAGCGTGAAGCCTCCGATGCCGAGCAGGAACACCCGCTTGCGCCCGTGGATGTCGCCGAGCCGTCCGCCGGTGATCAGGCCGGCGGCGAAGGCGAGGGCGTATCCGGCGGTGATCCACTGGATCTGGCTGAAGGTCGCGCCCGCGTCCTGCTGGATGGACGGGATCGCTATGTTGACGATGGTGACGTCGACAAGGTCCATGAACGCCGCGGTCATCACGATCGCCAGGGCGAACCAGCGGCGCCGGTCGCTCGCGGCGCCCTGAGCGCCGGAAGGGGTCTCGGTGAAGGTCATACCGAGAAGCTAGGACCCCACTAGGACGGATCATGTCCTAAACATGCGCGATCCTCGGACACATGACGACCGACACCCCGGCGCGCATCCTCCAGCTCCTCTCCCTCCTCCAGACCCCCCGCGAATGGCCCGGCGGCGAGCTCGCCGACCGGCTCGGGGTCTCTCGGCGCACGGTCCGGCGCGACATCGACCGGCTGCGCGAGCTGGGCTATCCCGTGCAGGCGACCAAGGGCTCCGACGGCGGCTACCGGCTCGTCGCGGGCAAGGCGATGCCGCCCCTCGTGCTCGACGACGAGGAGGCGGTGGCGATCGCGGTCGGGCTGCGCGCCGGGGCCGGGCACGCGGTCGCGGGCGTGGACGAGGCGTCGGTACGGGCGCTCGCCAAGCTGGAGCAGGTGCTGCCGAGCAGGCTGCGGCACCGGGTGTCCACGCTTCAGTCCGCGACCATGCCGCTGACCAGCGGGGACGGCCCGACCATCGCGCCGGAGACGCTCACCGTGCTGGCGTCCGCGGTCGCCGGGCAGGAGCGGCTGCGGTTCGGCTACCGGGCCGGGGACGGCACGCAGTCGCGGCGCCTGACCGAGCCGTACCGGCTGGTGTCGACCGGCCGCCGCTGGTACCTCGTGGCGTACGACCTCGACCGCGCCGACTGGCGCACGTTCCGCGTGGACCGGATCGCCGAACCGTTCGCCACGGGGGCGCGCTTCACCCCGCGGGAGCTGCCCACGGGGGACGCGGCGGAGTATCTGCGCCGGTCGATGCACCGGCGCCAGGAGACCTACGGGTTCACGGTCACGTTCGCGGCACCGGCCGAGGTCGTCGCCACCCGCGTGCCGGGCTGGCTCGGCGCGCCCGAACCCCTCGGCCCGGACACCTGCCGGCTGCGCGCCACGACCGCCGACGCGATGGAGTGGGTGGCCGTGCGCCTGGCGATGCTGGGCCTGGACTTCACGGTGCAGGAGCCGGTGGAACTCGTGGACGCCGTACGGGGGTTGGGGGAGCGGTTGGTGCGGGCGGGGGGTGGGTGACAGTCCCCGGCCCGGTCACCCCCGCGCCCCCGTCACCGCCTCCCACGGGAAGTCCCTCAGCGCGCCCAGGTTGCGCAGCGCCAGCTCGGCCGGTCCGTCCGGGCCCTCGGCCGGGCCGTCCCCGCTCGCCCAGGTCTCCATGGCCACGCGTACGGCGGCGCCGGCGACGGCCGCCGCGAAGTGCAGCTCGGGGGACGCGGCGGCAGCGCTGCCCGGGTCGCCCGGGGCCCGGTCCTCCCCCAGCCCCAGCCGTTCCGCGAGGGCCTCCCGCAGGGTGTGCTCGGACGCGAGGCACACCTCCGCCCACACCCTCCGCAGGGCCGGGTTCGACCGGGCCAGCCGGACCAGGGCGCGGACGAACGTCCAGGACGCCGACGAGATCCCGGCGCCGGGTGTCAGCGTGTGCCGTACCGCCTGTTCCAGGGCCTCGGGCACGGACAGGTCCTCGGGGGCGGCGCGTACCGCCGCCGCCCAGCGCTCGGCGCCCGCCGCGTAGAGCGGGGCGACGGCCTCCTCCTTGCTGGCGAAGTAGCGGTAGAAGGTGCGCGGTGCGACGCCGGCGGCCTCGGCGATGTCCTCGGCGCGGGTGGCACGCAGGCCCTGCCGCACGAAGAGGCCGGCCGCGGCGCGGGCGATCTCCATGCGGGTCTCGGCCTTGCGGCGCTCGGTCAGGGAGAGGGCGGCCGGCACGGCGGGTACGGGGGTGGTGCTGCTCACCTGCGGCAGGCTATGCCCCTGTGGCACAATCTGCCATCTGCGGGCCACCCCGGGGTTCAGGTCCGGGGTGGCCCGCTCTCAGTCCGGGGGTGGCCCGCTCTGCGACGGGCGTGGGCGGCGCCGCCGTTCGCAGGGATCCGGTCCGGTGTCCGCACCGGCACGCGTACACACCAAGGCCGGGCCCCGACGCCCGGGGGGAAGGCGCCGAAGCCCGGCTGGGAAAGTCCCGGCACCGGGGGGATTGTGTCGGGACGTGGTCCGACTCCGACCTGGTCTGACTCTGACTCCTGGGCCCTGAAGGGTTGTTCCCGCTGCTCGGGCGGTTGAAGCGGCGTTACATCGCCATGTTTGCGCGGTCTTTCGCCACCCGGCGCACGCGGTCCCGTACGGCGTGCGCCACTTGGCACTCGGCGCGGTCTCACGCCGCCGCGTCGAACCCGGTGTCGCGGGCGAGCTTCTTCAGTTCCAGCAGCGCGTGCTTCTCGATCTGGCGGATGCGCTCGCGCGTCAGGCCGTGCTCCTTGCCGACCTCGGTCAGCGTGCGCTCCCGGCCGTCCTCGATGCCGTAGCGCATCTTGATGATGGAGGCCGTGCGCTGGTCGAGGCGGCCGATCAGGTCGTCCAGTTCCTCGCTGCGCAGCAGTGTCAGCACGGACTGCTCGGGCGACACTGCGGAGGTGTCCTCCAGGAGGTCGCCGAACTGCGTCTCGCCCTCGTCGTCCACCGACATGTTCAGCGAGACCGGGTCGCGCGCCCAGTCGAGCACGTCGGTCACCCGCTCCGGCGTGGAACCGAGTTCGGCGGCGATCTCCGCGGGCTCCGGGTCCCGGCCGTGCTCGCGGTTGAACTCGCGCTGCACACGGCGGATCCGGCCCAGCTCCTCCACGAGGTGCACGGGCAGCCTGATCGTGCGCGACTGGTCGGCTATCGAGCGGGTGATCGCCTGGCGGATCCACCACGTCGCGTACGTCGAGAACTTGAAGCCCTTGCGGTAGTCGAACTTCTCGACGGCGCGCACCAGGCCCGCGTTGCCCTCCTGGATCAGGTCGAGCAGGGGCAGGCCGCTGCGCGGGTAGCGGCGGGCGACGGCGACGACCAGACGGAGGTTGGAGCGGATGAAGACGTCCTTGGCCCGCTCGCCCTCGGCGACCAGGGCCTGAAGCTCCTCGCGGCTGGCGTCGGCCTTGGTGTCCTCGTAGCCGTCGAGGACCTGCTGCGCGAAGACACCCGCCTCGATGATCTGGGACAGCTCGACTTCCTTGGCGGCGTCGAGCAGTGGCGTGCGCGCGATCTCGTCGAGATACATGCCGACCAGGTCGCGGTCGGCGATCTCGCCGCCGTGGGCGCGAACACTGCCTGCCGCATCGGCCGTACCCCCAAGGGCGGACTGACGACGGGCGACGGCGCGGGTTGCCATGCGTGCTCCCTTTGCGGTGGTGGGCTGGCGGGTGGTTCTCAGGTGCTCGGCACTCTCGCCGAGTGCCCGGCATCCGTAGGAAACAACGACTGGAATCAGGACAGAATTCCCAAGCCGACCCTGCATTTTTCTGATCATGCAGTACCCTGTCCGGCCGCGCGGGGTGGCGCCTTGCACCGGACCGTGCGGAGGCCCAGGTCAGGCCGGGAAAGTGCGGGTTCCCCCGATTCCCCCGGGGACGTCCGCCGACCTCCGTGTTCCTCCGTGAAACGTGACGGCGTTCACCTACGGCCCAGCCGTCCTCCTCCAGGAGGACGGGCACCTTGCCCCCTCCACGTGCAGACGAACCGCGCCGCCCGAAGGTTGCCGCAGGAGTACCCGAGCCACCGCCGAACGCACCCCCCGGACGCCGCGACCTCCCCGTGGGCCGCACCCGCCGGCGGCGCCGCGACACCGCTCGGCCGCCGGCCCCGTCAGCCGAACTGCACCGACCGCTTCGCCAGCCCCATCCAGAAGCCGTCGATCACGGACCGCTGGGTGTCCAGCTCACCGGCCGCGTCCGCCGCGCCCATGGTCACGAACAGCGGGGCGAAGTGCTCGGTTCGCGGATGGGCCAGCAGCCCCGCGGGCGACGCGTGCGTGAAGTCCAGCAGCGCGTCCACGTCACCGCTCTCCAGCGCGCGCCGGCCCCAGTCGTCGAACTCCGCCGACCACGCGGGAACGCCGCCCTGCCGCAGCGCGGCCAGGTTGTGCGTGAAGAATCCGGAGCCGACGATCAGCACGCCCTCGTCGCGCAGCGGCGCCAGCTTCCTGCCGATCTCCATGAGCCGCACCGGGTCCAGGGTGGGCATGGAGACCTGGAGGACGGGAATGTCGGCGTCCGGGTACATCTCGACCAGCGGGACGTACGCGCCGTGGTCGAGGCCCCGGTCGGGGATGTCCTGCACGGGCGTGCCGGGGGCGCGCAGCAGCTTGCGTACGGATGCGGCGAGGCCGGGGGCGCCGGGGGCGTCGTAGCGCACGCGGTAGTAGTGCTCGGGGAAGCCCCAGAAGTCGTGGACGAGGGGGACCGGGCGGGTGGCGCCGAGGGCGAGCGGGGCCTCCTCCCAGTGGGCGGAGACCATGAGGACCGCCCTGGGGCGCGGCAGCCGGGCGGACCAGGCGGCGAGTTCACCGGGCCAGACGGGGTCGTCCGCCAGCGGCGGGGCACCGTGACTGAGGTACAGGGCGGGCATGCGCTCCTGGGTGGCGGCGGACATGACGGCGACTCCGGGGTCACGAGACTTACTCGATGTCGAGATGTGCGAGACACCAGACGTACGGGATCTGGGAGCTTGAAGATTCAAGCTCCGAGCCACCAGGCTAGACCCCCTTTGTTTAATCTTCAAGAAGCGGGTCGTAAAGTGGATGCATGAACAGGGCACCCGAATCCGCTCCGGCCGGCGACACCCGCTGGCTCACCGGCGAAGAACAGCGCGTCTGGCGCGCGTACATCGAGGCCAGCACGTTGCTCGAGGACCATCTCGACCGCCAGCTGCAGCGGGACGCGGGGATGCCGCACATCTACTACGGCCTGCTCGTCAAGCTCGCCGAGTCCCCGCGCCGGCAGCTGCGCATGACGGAACTGGCCAAGCTTGCCAAGATCACCCGCTCCCGTCTCTCGCACGCCGTCGCGCGCCTGGAGAAGCGGGGCTGGGTGCGCCGCGAGGACTGCCCCTCCGACAAGCGGGGCCAGTTCGCGGTGCTGACGGACGACGGGTTCGACGTGCTCAAGCGGACCGCGCCGGGCCACGTGGACGCCGTACGGCAGGCGGTCTTCGACCGGCTCTCCGCCGAACAGCTGGAGTCCCTCGGCGAGATCATGCGGATCATCGCCGAGGGACTCCAGCCGAGCGAAGCGGGCGCGGACCTGCCCTGGCTCCGCTGACCCCCGGCAGAGCCGGGCGGGTCGCGCGGGACCGGGGCAGGTCCGGGGGTTCGTACGGACGGGGCGTCCCCTTCCTCGTCCGTACGGGGTCTCGTGCGAGGCTTCCGTACGCAGTTCTCCCGCGAGAGTTCCGTACGGGGGTCGCGCACGAGGGTGGTGCGACCCGAAGGGGCGTGGGCGGCGGCCGGTGGGCCGGTCACCCGGGCGGTCTCAGTGGGCGACCACCGGCACCGGCATCTCGTCCTCGACGGTCCCGCCGGAGGCCACCGTCATGCCACCGGGGCGACCGGCGTTGACGAAGGTCAGCGCGATGCCCGCGGCCACCACGAGGATGCCGACGGCGAACCAGATGGCGCTGGTGTAGCCCTCGACCATGCCCTCCAGCTGCACCAGCTGCTGCTGCGAGCGGGAGCCCGCCGAGCCGATGCGGTCGGCGATGTACGAGGTGGTCGCCGAGGCGGCGATCGTGTTCAGCAGGGCCGTGCCGATCGCGCCGCCCACCTGCTGCGAGGTGTTGACCATCGCGGAGGCGACACCGGAGTCACGCGGCTCGACGCCCTGCGTGGCCAGCGACATGGCCGGCATGAACGCCGTACCCATGCCG
Organism: Streptomyces sp. NPDC051207; assembly: GCF_040682395.1. Classification (NCBI taxonomy): domain Bacteria; kingdom Bacillati; phylum Actinomycetota; class Actinomycetes; order Kitasatosporales; family Streptomycetaceae; genus Streptomyces; species Streptomyces sp. NPDC051207. The sequence goes on from NZ_JBFBAX010000006.1 coordinate 188,111, forward strand.
AGACCGAGCAGCAGCATCGCCGGCAGCAGCAGGGCCGCGTACGACGAGCCGATCTCCATCCGGGTCAGCAGCAGCATGCCGAGCGCGGCGACCAGGAAGCCGGGGCCCATCAGCAGCCGCGGCGCGACCCGGGTCATCAGGCGGGTGCCGATCTGGGTGGAGCCCGTGATCATGCCGACGATCATCGGCAGGAAGGCGAAGCCCGTCTTGACCGGCGAGTAGCCCTTCACGATCTGGAGGTAGTAGGTCAGGAAGAGGAACAGGCCGAACATCGAGATGATCGCCAGGCCCAGCGAGAGGTAGACGCCGCCGCGGTTGCGGTCGGTGATGACCCGCAACGGCAGCAGCGGGGCCTTGACTCTCGCCTCGACCGCGATGAACGCCGTCAGCAGCACGACCGACGCGACGAACATGCCGATCGTCACGGAGTCGCTCCAGCCGTCGGACTCGGCGCGGGTGAAGCCGTAGACGAGCGCGACCAGACCGAGGGTGGACAGGATCACGCCGGGGACGTCGAGCGGGGAGCGGTTGCGGCTGCCCTCGGGCTCACGGATGACGAACCAGGCACCGGCCGCCGCGACGATGGCGAACGGGATGTTGACGAAGAACGTCCAGCGCCAGTTCAGGTACTCGGTGAGGAAGCCGCCGAGGATCAGGCCGACGGCACCGCCACCACCGGCGATGGCGCCGTAGATGCCGAACGCCTTGGCGCGCTCCCTGGCGTCCGTGAACATCACGGCCAGCAGGGACAGCGCGGCGGGCGCGAGCAGCGCGCCGAACACCCCCTGGAGGGCGCGGGAGCCGAACATCATGGCCTCGTTGGTGGCCGCGCCGCCCAGCGCGGAGGCGGCGGCGAAACCGCCCAGGCCGAGGACGAAGGTGCGCTTGCGGCCCCACAGGTCGGCGATCCGGCCGCCGAACAGCAGCAGACCGCCGAAGGCGAGGGCGTAGGCCGTGACGACCCACTGCCGGTTGCCGTCCGAGATGCCCAGGTCCTGCTGGGCGGAGGGCAGCGCGATGTTCACGATGGTGGCGTCCAGGACGACCATCAGCTGGGCGAGCGCGATGAAGACGAGCGCCTTCCAGCGGCCCGCGTCGGGGGCGGCGTCGGGAAGGCGTGGAACTGTCTGAGACATGGAGGTACCCACTTCGGGACTGCGGAACGTCGGGTCTTCGGAACTGCGGAACGTCTTCGAAACTGCGGAACTGCGGAACGGAAAATCACGGAAAAACAGGTGAAAAAGGGTGTCGAGGGCCGTCGGCGCGTCGCCGTCGACGGCCGGTGGGACCAGTAGGGCTCAGGCTTACGGGGCTGAGGCAGGGATGACCGGAGTCGGCCCCGGAACTAATCGGCCCCCTCGATACGGATGGACGTCAGCACTGGCGCAGTTCCTCCAGGGTCGCGGCCGTGCCGGGCAGGAAGGAACGGGCCGGGGCCCGCAGTCCGTCCAGGAACAGTTGCAGATGGCGGTGGACGAAGCGGTCGACGCCCAGGCACTCCGTACCGGCCGGCGGCCGGCTGAGCTGCGCCACGGCGACCATCAGGTCACCGACGCCGACGTCGGAGCGGAGCTGCCCGGCCACCCGGGCCCGCTCCATGATCCCGGCGATCAGCTCCTCGACCCGTACGCGGGCCGCCTGCAGGTCGGGGTGGTGCTGGTCGAAGGTGGTGGAGATCATCGGGCACAGCGCGCTGATGCGTTCGTCGGCGGCGGTGTGCACGAAGCGTTCCAGCGCCTCGAAGGCGTCACCGCTCTCCGTCAGGGCGGACTCGGCGGCGCGTGCCGTGCGGTCCATGACGGAGCAGACGACCTCGCGGACCAGTGCGTCGCGGTCCGGGAAGTTGCGGTACACCGTGGCGTTGCCGACGCCGGCCCGGCGGGCGATCTCGTCGAGCGGCACGTCGGGGCCGTGCTCGACGAACATCTCCCGGGCGGCGGTGACGATCCGCTCCCGGTTGCGCAGGGCGTCGGCACGCGGCCGGGTCACCTTGCGCTGCGCGGGGGATGCGGTGTGCACGGCGTACTCCCTGGGGCTGGTGGGGCTGGACTGACGACTGGGGCTGATTGACGGCCGGGGCGGGGATGCGATCCGGGGAACTGGTCCCCGTTTCGTTCGGACACAGGTCTAAACGGGGAGGCGGTCCCCGGTTATTTCCACCTCACCCAGAAAGTTCCCTGTGACCCGCGTCACTCACCTGTGGGCCGCGCGGACGCGATACCCACGATCGGTCTCCTCCAGCGCGCGCCCGCGCGTCCTCCGACACAGGGTGATCGCAAGGGCGCAGCCGGTGATCGGGCGGCTGTCTTGGAGCGAGGGGCCCGTATGCAGCCGAAGCCGACCGCACGCCGGAGCCGGATACGTACCCGCCGCATGGCCGCCCTCGCGTGCGTCGGCGCCCTGACGCTCGCCGTCGGCAGCTCGTCCGGCAACGGCCACCTCTCCCCCGGCTCCTCCACGGCCGGCGCGGGCCCGATCGCCCCCGGCCGGTCCTCGGCGCTCGACCCCTGCATGATCAGCGGCACGCGCGACGTCCAGATGTCGGAGGGCGTGCCCACCCCCCGCGGCTACACCCGCTCCACCGGCACGGTCCGCGCCCTCACCCTGATGATCGACTTCCCGGACGTGCCGGGCCGGGGCCGCGCCCTCGACCGGTTCCGCGAGTTCTTCCCGCAGACCCAGGACTGGTTCCGCACCAGCTCCTACGGCCGCCTGACGTACCGCCCCGAGGTCCCGATCCGGCAGTGGCTGCGCATGCCGCAGCCCTTTCGCGCGTACGGCATAGAGCGCGGCGCGCCCTTCGACCCCGGCTACCGCGAACTCGTCCGGGACATCGTGGCGGCGGCCGACCCGAAGGTGGACTTCCGGGCGTACGACCTGGTGAACGTGCTGGTGACGCCGAACGCGGGCCCGTCGGCGCTGGACACCGTCCTGTCCGTCACCTTCGCCGGCAACACCGAGGCGCCCACCGCGGACGGCGTCCCGGTCGCCAACGCGTCCTTCATCTACTCCCGCCAGGACGACGGCTCCGGCTCCTTCCACCGCACCGGCTACCGCGTCCTGCCCCACGAGAACGGCCACGTCTTCGGCCTGCCCGACCTCTACACCCACGAGGGCGGGGCCGCGGTCGGCCACTGGGACATCATGAGCGAGGACTGGGGGGCCAACAACGACACGCTCGGCTGGCACAAGTGGAAGCTGGGCTGGCTCGACGCGTCCCAGGTGCACTGCGCCGCGGCTTCCGGCACGGCCGAGTACACGCTGACGCCGCTCGCCGAGAAGAACGGCCCGAAGCTGATCGTCGTCCCGCTCGACGAGCGCTCCGGCTACGCCGTCGAACTGCGCACCCGCGCCGGCAACGACGAGGTGGTGTGCCGCCCGGGCATCCTGATCTACCGGGTCGACGCGGACGTCGACACCGGCATGGGCCCGATAACGGTGTACGACTCGCGCCGCGACAGCGGGGGCTGCACGCGCAGCCCGAACGTCCACGCGGAACTGTCGGACGCGCCGTTCGCCCCCGGCGAGACGTTCACCGACCGCCGCCGAGGAGTCCGCATCACGGTGTCGGCGGCCGACCTGGAGGGCGATTACCGGGTACGGGTCACTCGGGGGGAGGGGGTCGGGGAGGGGTGACGGGCGACTTGGGGGAACGTGGGCGGGCGGTGTGCCGGGGGGACGCGGGGAATCCGGGCGGGCGGCGTATCCGGGGGCGCGGGGGACGTGGGCGGGCGGCGTACCCGGGGGACGGGGGGAATCCGGGCGGACGGTGTACCTGGGAGCCCGGGGAACGCCGGCGGCGGCGTACCCGGGGAACCCGGAGAACCGGGGCCGGTGTCGCACCGGGGATTACGGTAGGGCTGCCGCGACCGCCCCCCCCCCCGGAGAACCGATGCCGCGCCGCGCGGCGGACCCGCAGGACCGCGCGTTCCCAGCAGTACCGCCCCGCGAACGCACGACCACCGACGACACCGATACGGATTTCGAGGCGCGGGCCGCACGGGCGGGCCAGGGCGGTTGGGCGCTGGACGACCGGCTGATCGAGCCCGGCCTGGTGGCGGTCGCCGTACCAGTACGGGACCCGCGTACCGGCCGTGTCACCTGCGTGGCCGGCGTGGTGAGCCACACCAGCCGGCACACGGCGGACGGCCTGCGCGACACGCTGCTGCCGCGGCTGCGCTCGGCGGTGGCGGACATGGAACGCGAGCTGCGCCAGGCCCCGGCACCGCGACCCGCGCCGACACCGGCGGGCCTGGCGACCTGGACGGGGCCGTCGAAGCAGGAGCTGGGCCGGGAGTTCGTGGAGTCGCTGGCGCGGGGCCTGACGGTACTGACGGCGTTCGGCGAGGGCCGGGCGGCGCTGACGCTGACGGAGGTGGCGAAGGCGACGGGCCTGGCACGGGCCACGGCACGCCGGGCGCTGATCACGTACGAGCACCTGGGCCTGGTGAGGCCGGGCCCGGACCGGACGTTCGCCCTGACACCCGGGCCCTGGACCTGGGCTTCCCGCCGTTGTCCCGTACGTTCTGCCCCAGATCGCGACGCCGCATCTGCCGGCACTGGCGGACCGCGTGCACGAGTCGGCGTCCCTGGCGGTGCTGACGGAGGCGGGCGACGAGGTCCAGTACACGGCGCGGGTGGCGACGTCCCGGGTGATGAGCGTGAACGTCACGGTGGCGGGGGCCGGTAGGCCGGGCGGGGCTGGACACGTGGGCCGCACCGGCAGGCCCACTGACCAGCCGAAACAGGAACCTTGCCACCGCCGTTCCCATATCCGCTACGCTAGTCGCCGGATCACCTGGTGATCCTCGCCTTCGTAGCTCAGGGGATAGAGCACCGCTCTCCTAAAGCGGGTGTCGCAGGTTCGAATCCTGCCGGGGGCACCAGGCGTCACCGCTCCGACCTGGATTTTCACCCTCAGGGAGGGCTCCTACTCGGCCTCGGACTCCCCGTCCGGGGCCGTTGCGTGCGCGATGCGTGAGCGGACGGAGAGTTGATCTCCGGAATTTCTCCCAACGGATCAGCATCATCCCGGCACGGACTCCGGGCCGGGATGCTCCGCGTCGTCGGGCTCGGGCTCCGCTTCGGGGGCGGTGTTCTCGGAGGTGGCGCGGGCGCGCGGGACGAGCCTGGCAGCGGCCTCGGCGATCGCAAGGTCCGCTTCGGGGAGCAGGCTCGTGTGTGTGTCGGCTGTGATGGTGATCGAGGAGTGGCCGAGCATCTCCTGGATGTCCTTCAGGTCGGCCCCGGCCGTGTGGGCGAGGGTTGCGGCACCGTGGCGGTCGTAGGGCCGGACCGGCGGGAGACCGATCTCCTCGCACCGCTCGATGAACCGCCGCGTGACGTTGGCGGGGTGCAGCATCTCGCCGTTCTCTTTACGACCAGGCCGAACTGGACTCCCTGGCCCTGTCCGCACATTTGGCGCTGAGCGACTACTCGACCGCCGAGTACCACGCCCACCGCTGCTTGTCCGCCCTCCGGCCCCACATGATCCGGTCCCGGCCCGTCACCACCACCCGGCTCGCACACGCCCAGCTCGGCACAGGGCGCCCCCGACGCCGCCACGGCCACCGCGATGCAGGTCCCCGCCGAAGCAGCCACCCAGCACTCCTGGGTCACACGCATGCTGCAGGAGTTCGGGGCCGCACTGCGCGCGACCGCGCCGGGCAGCTCCACCGCGCAGACCTGGACCGAGCACACCGCCGCCTGGAGGATGGCCGCATGACCACGGCACCCGCCATCGAACTGCGCACCTTCACCACCCTCGACACAGCCCGCGGCGACCTCCTCGACGTGTACGCCGACGTACGCGCCCCACTCCTCCACCTACCGAACTACGTGGTCATCGCGTTCGGTGAACGCCTGGACCGGCACGGCACCGAGCCGGAATTCGTCGCCGTCCTCGCGTACGCGGACGAGCACCCGGTCGGGTACGCCTACGGCAACACCATCGAGCACGGCGACCACTACTGGCAGCGCACGAGTCCGGCGCCCGCGGAGAAGTACACCGAGCGTCCTGCTGTGGCCCTGAAGGAGATCAAGGTCCGGCCGACCTGGCGGAAGACCGGCACCGCCCGACGCGTCCATGACGCCCTTCTGGCCACACGTGACGAGCCCTTCGTCACCCGCATAGCCAATCCGGCCGCTGGGGACGGAAAGGTCCACGCGCTCTACAAGTCGTGGTGGTACGAGGACACCGGGCAAATCCAGCCGTCACCGGCCTCACCGGTCCTCACCGTGATGATCCGCTCGTCAACAACCTGGGCGATGCAGGGAGCGAGCCCCTTGCGATCAACTCCTGGGACCACCGGCGGGTGTGGAAGTACAACCAGGGCGTCAGCACGATCTGAGGCGTTGGCACGCCTCGCTCCGTCCACCAGCCCGAGGCGGGCAGCTCATGAACGGACTGAGGATCGACTACGCGGCGTATGCGTAACTCCAGGAGGCACTGGCAGGACGATCCGGGCGGACGTCGCTGCCTGGCACCGCTGCCCGTCGCGCTGATCGGAGGTCGCCGCTCGTGCACTGGCCTCACGACGGAACGCGAGCGTTGCACGGGCACGCGAAAATCCTCCGCGGGCCCGAAGGGACTACCTTTGCGGACCCGGAGTGGGGTGCGGGCCTTCAGGGACCAGCCGGCCCCAAGGAGCTAAGGGAGGCGGCCGGCTGCGTCCGGCCCCGTCGGTCTCTCCCTCCTCATCGCCACCGCCAGCCCTCCCGTCACCCCCGCCGAAGCCGCCGCCAGTGCTGTCATCGTCCAGGCCGGGGACGTCAGTTGGGCCAGGGTGCCCGCCAGTGTCGCGCTCACGCCCTGCATCGTGAGCATGCCCGACGAGTGGAGGCCGAGGGCGTGGCCCGTCAGGGTGGGTGGCGTCAGGGTGAGGAGGCGTTCCTGCTGGATCAGGCTCGCGCCGAAGCCGACCGACGCCACGGTGACCAGGACGGCCGACAGGAGGATCGGCGGGCGGAGGGCGAACAGGAGGTAGGGGGTGGCCAGGAGCAGGAGGAGGGGGATGCCGAGGCGGGACCGGGTCTTCGGGGGCAGGACGCGGGCCACCAGGACGTCACCGATCAGCATGCCCAGCGCCCCGCACGCGAACAGGGCTCCTGCGGATTGCGGGGCGTAGGGGACGTAGAGGGATTCGCAGCCGACCACCAGGCCGTTGGGGATCCACAGGGCCAGGTAGATGTGGCGGCGCGGGGCCGAGGACCAGAGCCACGCGTTGGTGCGCCAGGTCGTCTGCGGGGAGGGGCGGCCCGTTGCCCTCGGGGGGCGGGTGCGCAGCCCCAGCCAGAGGGTCGCGGCGGCTGTCGCGTACAGGGTCACCGACAGCAGCAGGATCGCCCGCGGGGACAGCACGGCCAGCAGGGCGCCGCCCGCCGCGAAGCCGGCGATCTGCGTGACGCCGCTCATCATGTTGAAGACCGAACGGCCGATCAGGTAACCGTCCTTGGTGAGGATCTCGTTCAGCAGGCCCCAGCGCACTCCCCCGCCCACCGACGCCACCAGGCCCATCACCAGCAGCACCGCGAAGATGCCCCAGATCGGCAGGGACGGTACGGCCATGAGGGCCGTGGCCGCCGCGAAGGCCAGGGAGAGGGACGTCATCGCCGCCCGCGGGGGCAGCCGGTCCGCCGCCGACAGCAGCAGCGTCGCGCCCAGCACCTGCGCCAGGGACGCGCCGAACATGCTCACCGCCGACAGCAGCGGCGAGTCCGTCGCCCGGTACACCAGCGTGCCCAGGGCCAGGCCGCCCATCGTCCGGGCCACCCCCTGCGCCGAGGCCGCGAGGAAGAACGGGGTGAACTCCCGCGTGCGGAAGAGGTCCGAGTAGCTCACGTGGCCCGGGGCCGCCGAAGTGGCCGTGTCGGCCGAGTCGCTGCGCATCCGTGGAGTCTGGGAGGGCCGCCCCGGCCGCTGTTACTGTTTCGCTCCTGAGCGAAACATGGAGGCGCCGTGGGCTGGTGGCAGGTCAGTGCCGACACCCTCGCCCGGAGCCGGTTCGTCATCTCCCCCCTCGCCGAGACCTTCGCCGGGCTCAAGCTGCTGCACCACGGCGTCGCCGCCCACCCCGGCGAACGCGCCTGGCTCGACACCCACCGGCCCGGCTATCTGCGACTGCTGGCCGACGATCCGGTGACCGCGCTGCTGGTGCGTTCCGGGCTCGGGCGGGACTGGATCGCCGACTTCCTCACCCCCACCCCGCGCGACGGGGAGAGCTTCGAGGAGGGCCTCGCCCGCGTGCGGGCCGCCCCGCCCGGCGAGGCCCGCGCCCATCTGCGCCTCTCGCTCGGCGGTCCGCTGCCCGGCGCGCTCGACCGCGACGACCTGCCCGAGCGCGCGGCGGCGCTCCTGGAGTACGTCTGGGACCGGTGCGTACTGCCGTACTGGGACCGCAGGCGCCGCGTCCTGGAGGCCGACATCGTGGCGCGGACCGCGCAGGTCAGCCGGGGCGGCTGGGCCGCCGTGCTGGACGCGCTGCGACCGGGGACGCGGTGGCTGGGCGACAACCGGTTCCAGGTGAACCTGCACGAGTATCCGCCGCGTGAGATCTCCGGCGCCGAACTCGTCTTCGTCCCCGTCACCCCGAACGCCGGCTGGGCCTCCTGGGAGGAGCCCGAACGGTACGCCGTCGTCTACGCCTGCTCCGGCGCCCTCGCCGACGGCGGCGGCAGCAGGCCCGCGCCCGCGAGCCTCGACGCGCTGCTCGGGGCCGGCCGGGCCAGGGTGCTCGTGCTGCTCGGTTGCCCGATGAGTACGAGCCACCTGGTCGCCGTGACCGGGCAGGGGCTCGGTTCGGTGGGGCGGCATCTGCGGGTGCTGCTGGAGGCCGGGCTGGTGGAGCGGCGGCGGGCGGGGCGGTCCGTGCTGTATTCGCGGACGGCCGCCGGTGAGGTCCTCGTCGAGGCGGCCCGCGGTGACGCCGCGAGGCCGTGAACCACGGACGGCGCGGGTCCGACCCGGGGCCATGAAGCACGGGCACCGACCGGGCTCAGGGCCGTAAGCACAGACGCCGACCCGGCCCGAAGCACGGACGCGGGCCCCGCCCCAAGCACAGACGCACACCCGCCCCCCCGCCCTCCGGCCCAGCCCCCTCACCGCCCCGGGATCTCCCGCCGTTAGCATCCGCCCATGACCCCTACACAGAACAACGGCTCCTCCCCCCTCGATGTCGAGGTAGGCGCCCTGCGGGGCGGTTCCGCCGGGCTCGGGCAGTACGCGGGCAAGGTCGTGCTGGTCGTGAACGTGGCGTCCAAGTGCGGGCTCACCCCGCAGTACGCCGGGCTCGAGCGGCTGCACGAGCGGTTCGCCGGGCAGGGCTTCACGGTGCTCGGCGTGCCGTGCAACCAGTTCCTCGGGCAGGAGCCCGGCAGCGCCGAGGAGATCGCCGAGTTCTGCTCGGCCACGTACGGCGTGACCTTCCCGATGACCGAGAAGGTCGACGTGAACGGCGAGGGGCGCCACCCCCTGTACGAGCGCCTGGTCGGTTTCGCCGACGCCGAGGGGCACAGCGGCGATGTGCGCTGGAACTTCGAGAAGTTCCTCATCGGCCGGGACGGCAAGGTCGTCGCCCGTTTCTCCCCGCAGACCGAGCCGGAGTCCGCCGAGGTCGTCACCGCGATCGAGGCGCAGCTCGCCGGCTGACGGCGCTCGGGAGCGGTAGCCGCACGGCAGGTGCCCGCGGCCTCGCCGTCCGGGCATGGGCCGAGCCCTCTCGGCAAGGACGGCGGCTCGTCGAGAGGGCTCTTTCAGTGCTGCGCATGCAGTGGTACAGGCACACGCAGTGGTGCTTGTGCAGTTGTGCGTCGCGGGGATCGTGTGTGAACCACGCGGATCACACGGTGGTCCGGACAGGGTCGGGGACGTCCTCCCTAGGCCTTGACCGACGCCACGAAGACGTTCCACGCGGTGCTCGGGAAGGCCAGCGTCGGGCCCTCGGGGACCTTGGAGTCCCGGACCGCGAGCGCCGCGCTCGTGGGGGACTTCACTTCGACGCAGGCGCCGTTGTTGTTGGAGTACGAGGACTTCGTCCACGTGTGTGTGGCGCCCTGCTGGATTGCCATGTTCGCTCCGTAGCCAGTCGCTGAGTCGCTGTCGCCGGCCGCGGTTTCCCGGCCGGGAACCCGCGGTTCGGATTGCGCCAACGGTTGCTGGTCGTTGGCGTGATCGACGCTACTCGCCAAGCGTCCCGTTCGGAGCAGCCATTCACTCGACCGGATGGCATATTCCAGATGCGACTTCCAGCCGGGCCTGTCAGGGGTGTAGCATCCCCGCCCCTGTCAGGTCCGGGCCGGCCGCGAAGTCAGCGCGCGTACTCCTTCGCCACGTTCTCGATGCGCCGCAGGGACTCCTCGACGTTCAGCGCCTGGGCGCGCAGATGCTCGTACATCACGGTGTACTTCTGCACGTCGGAGGCCTTCTCCAGGTACAGGTCGCTGGTGACGCCCTCGATGTAGACCACGCTGGAGTCGGCCGCGTCCGCGAACTCCAGGATGGAGTACTGGCCGTTCAGCCCCGGGTGCGCGCCGACCTCGAAGGGCAGCACCTGCACCGTGATGTGCGGCAGCTGCGACATCTCCGCCACGCGCTCCAGCTGCTCCCGCATCACCTGCCTGCTGCCGACGACGCGGTGCAGCGCCGCCTCGTCCAGCACCACCCACAGGCGCAGCGGGTCCTTCTGGGCGGTGATGCGGTCCTGCCTGCGCAGCCGGACCTGCACCCGCTTGTCGATCTCGGCGTCCGACGTCTCCGGCGAGCCGCCCCGGATGATGGCCTCCGCGTACGAACGGGTCTGCAGCAGGCCGGTGATGATTTGCGGTTCGTACACCCGCAGCGACTCGGCGTCGGTCTCCAGGCCGATGTAGACGCTGTACGGGATGTCGCCGAAGGCGTGCCACCAGCCCTGCTGGCGCGAGTCCTTCGCCATCTGCATCAGCGAGTCGACGATCCGCTGGTCCTCGACCTCGTACACCCCGCACAGGTCGCGGACGTCGCGCTGGCTGATGCTGCGCCGGCCGTTCTCCAGGCGGCTGATCTTCGACTGCGACACCAGCAGCCGTTCCGCCACTTCCTCGGCGGTCATGCCCTTGGCCTCGCGGAGCCGGCGCAGCTCCTGGCCCAGGCGGCGCCGCCTGACGGTGGGGTTGACATTGGACGCCACGGGACGTGCACCTCCGGCTGCGTGCCTCGATATTGCCACTTTGCGTATCTGCTGTTGAGCAGACTGCCACCAAGGTGCTCACTACCGCTGGGAAACGGTGGATATGCTCTGGGTAACGGCGGCTTGACGGCCCGGCGGCCTCCCGCACACAGCCGCGCGGGGCGGCGGGACCGCGTCGTCGTCCGGACGTACGGTCCCACCGCCCCGCGCGGTCCGGCGGCTCCCGAACCGGTCCTGGGCGACGGTGCGGTGCTCGGTGCGGCGGTGCTGTGTGTGAGCGGTGCTGTGGTGCGGGGTGTTACCGGTATGCGGTTGTTCCGCTGCGTCGCTGTTCCGCCGCGCCCGGCGTACGGCTCAGTGGGCCACGACGCGTGCCGCGCTTTCGCGGTGCGGCTGCATCGGCACCCCGCGGGCGGGGGCCGGGGCGGCCCTGCCCCCGGCGGTGGCCTGCCGGCCGGCCGGTGGGGCGGTGCGGCGCGGCTGGGCCGCCACGCCGTTCTGGACGTCCATCACGGCGTGCGCCACGAGGCCGCCCATCGGGTCGTGCCTGATCAGGTCCCGCAGCCGGGAGCGGGACGAGCGTCCCTCGTTCCCCGGATACAGGTGCTTGCCGAGACCGACCGCGTGCGCGAGCGCGGCGAGTGCCGCGGTCCGCGGGTCCGGCGGTACGCCGGTGCGGATCGCGGAATCCAGCCGGGACCTGATCTCCCGGCTGATCGCGTTGTCCGTCGCCTGATAGCGAGTCGTCGGCAGCACTCCGCACATCTGACCGGCGACGGCATGCACCATGCCGCACCGCTCCAGATGCGAGAGGTAGGTCTGGCGGAGCCCCAGGCGGGGCCCGCCGATCCAGTGGACGGCACGCACGGGAGCGCCACGCCTTCGCAGCAACTCCAACGCGCAGTCCAGTGTTGGATCTCCTGTCGGCCGTGGCTGCACCACGGCGATACGATCCCCGTCTGGGGCTATCCGTCCGGCCAGCGCCAGCTCCACTAGCTGTGCTCCGGCCAGACCGAGGTCGAGCGACTGCGGCTGTGCAGTGGTACCCGTGGCCGGGTCCAGTGCCAGCAGCAGAAGCTCCTCCGGAAGTGTTCTGCGGCTCCTGCCCATCCATGCCTCCCCGCGTGGATGAATGACAGGGTGACCCCTCTCACATTGGTCTGTCGAGGGTGCGTGACCTGTTTGTGAGGGAACCGGCAGGTATGTCGTTCTCGTCTACCGCTCCGGGCAGGCCCGCAGACAGGACACTGGTACATGGTTCGGACAGCGGCGCGGCGGCCTGAAGGCGCGGTGCCGGTGGTGTCCGGGCGGCGGCTCACGGTTCGGTAACGCACGGAGTGCGTGCGGCATGGAGGAGGCATCGGTGGCGGGCGAGTCCCCCGACAGGTCGAGGCAGCGCGAGTCGTCGGAACAACCGACGCCGGGCAGCACGGGTCCGGTTCCCGAGGCCAGGAGCGAATCGGTACGAGATCCCCGCCTGGGGGTGGCCAAGGGGGCGGCAGCGACCCCGGCCCCGGCGGAACCGCGTGGCGCCGCGGACGCGGACAGGGCGACGAAGGTTTTCTCGGTGCGGGGGGCTGCCGGGAGCGCTGAGGGCACGGGCGGGGGTGACGCCGGGGGCGCCGAGGGTGCCGCCGCCGCGGCTGAAACCGGTGCGGCCGCTGAAGCCGGCCGGGCCGGTGAGGCCGGCGGCGGGCCGGGCGTGGGCGTCGACACGCGTGACGGGCGGCTGCGTGAGGCCGTGGCGGCGTGGGTGGCGACCGCGGACACGGGCAAGGGCGGCAAGGGCGCGGAGGAGGCCGGGGAAGGGCCTCAGGAGGGGCCCGAGGGTTCCCGGGGTGAGGGTCCGGCTTCTCGGGGCGGCATGGACCGCACGGCCGAGATGGACGCGCCCTCGGCAGCCGGCCTCGACGCCGACGCCGACGACGCCTCGGCAGCGGGGGCCGGCGAGCCTCGCGCCGACGGCACCTCCGCGACCGACGCGGACCGGACCGGCGAGCCCGGCGAGCCCGGCGAGGACGACGCCGACGTGTCTGTCGCGGACGAGGCGCCCGAAGCCGACGCCGGCGAAGCCGCTGCCGCCGACGCCGCGGACCAGGCTCCCGAGGACGAGCCCCGGGCCGCCGTGCCCGGCGCCGACGCCCGGGACGAGGCCTCCGAGGTCTCCCAGGCCCCCGAGGCCTCCACGGCAGACGCCGACGGCGACGCGCCCCGGTCCGACGCCACGGCCGAGCCCACGGATGCCGAGCCGAAGGACGCCGCACCCGCAACCGGGCCCGCGGACGCCGAGCCGACGGACGAAGCCGGGCCCGAGGACGCCCCACCCGCAACCGGTGACGCCGAGCCCAAGGACGGCGACGGCACCGACGGCAAGCCCGGCGCGCGTCGCGTCGATCAGCCCACCGCCGTCTTCACGGCCGTACGGCCTCCCGTGGACCAGCCCACCACGATGCTGAAGCTCGGCGACGCGGCCAAGCCCGGGTCGCCCCCCGAGAGCGACAGCGCGCCCAGGCCCGAGCCCAAGGCGGACGCCCGGCCCAAGCCCCAGGCCGCCCCCGGCGACGCGCCCAAGGCGCAGCCCACGCCCGGCGCCCAGCCGAAGCCCGGAGACCAGGCCAGGCCCGGAGACCAGCCGAAGTCCGGAGCGCAGCCCCAGCCCACCCCGCCCGCCAGCCCCGGCGCCGAAGCCGAGCGGACCAGTCGCTTCGTCGCCCTCAAGCCCCTCGACGAGGCGCGCCCCGTCGCGGATGCCACCCGGCCCGTGCCGCAGCTCGGGCCCGAGCGGACGACTCAGCAGCCGTTGCCGCCGAAGCCGCCGCTGGACCTGCTGGCGGAGCTGACGAACACCCCGCCGCCGCCGGACACGCCGCTGCGGACGCTGGTGCGCCGGGTCAAGATCTGGACGCCGCTGGTGCTGCTGCTGGTGATCGTCTTTGCGGTCGTGCAGTCCGTGCGCCCGCTGCCGCAGCCCACGCTCGACCTGACCGCGCAGGACAGCTACACCTTCGACGGCGGCAGGGCCGAGATCCCGTGGCCGGCGGCCGGACAGGCCGCCCTCGACGTGCAGGGCATCGGTTCGTTCGGCTCGTCCGGCGCGCAGAAGCCGGTGCCGATCGCCAGCGTCGCCAAGGTGATGACGGCGTATCTGGTCCTGCGCGACCACCCGATCAAGAGCGGCGCCGAGGGGCCGAAGATCAAGATCGACCAGGCCGCCGAGGACCAGTCGGAGGCCGGGCAGGAGTCGACCGTCAAGGTGACGGCCGGTGACTCGATCACCGAGCGGGAGGCGCTGGAGAGCATCCTCATCGCGTCGGCGAACAACGTGGCGCGGCTGCTCGCCCGCTGGGACGCCGGTTCGGAGAAGGCGTTCGTGGACAAGATGAACGCCGCGGCCGAGGACCTCGGCATGACGAACACGACGTACACCGACCCGTCGGGCCTGAACAACACCACGGTGAGCACGGCCGTGGACCAGGTGAAGCTGGCGAAGGCGGCGATGAAGCAGCCGGTCTTCCGGGAGGTCGCCGCGATGATGTCGTACGTCGACTACAAGGGCGTCCGGCACAACAACTGGAACCAGCTGGTCGGCTTCAACGACGTCGTCGGCATCAAGACCGGCACGACGACCTCCGCGCTCGGCAACCTGGTGTTCGCGGCGAAGAAGAAGATCGGCGGCGAGACGCGGACCGTCGTCGGTGCCGTGGTGCGCCAGCCGGCGGGCGGCTCGGACAACACCATCCTGCAGGGCGCCCTGTCGGCGGGAGACCGGCTGATCCGGGCGGCGCAGGACGCGCTGGAGTCGGCGACGATCCTGAGGAAGGGCACGGTCGTGGGGTATGCCGACGACGGTCTCGGCGGGCGTACGCCCGTCGCCGTCACCGAGGACGTCAAGGCCGTCGGCTGGGCGGGGCTGAAGGTGAAGCTGACGTTCGCCGGCGCCGACCTGCCGCACACCGGGAAGGCGGGCGCCGAGGTCGGCACGCTCACGGTCGGCGACGGCACCAGCAGTGCCGTCAAGGTCCCGGTGGCGCTCCAGGAGGACCTGGCCGAGCCCGGCTTCACGGACCGGCTGACCCGCATCACCTGACCCGCGTCGTCCGGCCCGCGTCGCCCGGTCCGGGCGCGCGGCCGGACCGCCGCACCCCGCCGAGCAGACCCCCGGCGGGGTGCGTGCTAGCGTCACGAATCGGGGCAGGTCGCGGGTCAGCACAGCGGTGAACACGACGAGGGCGTGACGCGGCCGAGGGAAGAAGACGGGACACGGGGAGTGCCTTCAGGTGGCCACTGCGGAGCCGACACGCGCCGACGACGCCGATCCGGACCCGGGATCCGGCTCGCGCCCCCACGTGCCCGCGCCCCGCGCGCACGACGGCCGCGCAGCGTCCGACGCCGGCCGGGACCGTGCCGCCCGTGCCGGGAGCCGGGGTCCCGCCGGGGAGCCGGAATCCCCGGTGACGACCGCCTTCCTGGCCCTGCGCGAACGGCTGCTGCGGCATCCCGTGCTGTCGGTCACCGCGCTGGCGGGCGTGCTGCACATCCTCTGGTTCTTCACCTTCGCGAACAGTGGCGGTGATCTCGCGGCGCAGGACGCCTGGGCCGAGTTCGTCGGCCGGCACCCGGACTCCGCGTACAACCTGGCCTGGTACGGCGGGATGCACCCGGTGTCGTACAGCGTGGTGTCGCCGTATCTGATGTCGGTGCTCGGCGTCCGTACGACGATGATGATCGCCGGGACGGTGTCGGCGGGGCTGCTGACGCTGGTCCTGATCCGCAGCCGGTCGGTGCGCAATCCGCTGTGGGCCGCGCTGGCGGGCGTGTTCGCGCTGTTCTGCAACGCGGCGTCGGGGCGCGTGACGTTCGGCCTCGGCACGATGTTCGCGCTCGGGGCGGTCGCCGTCGTGTTCTGCTGGCCGTACCGCTGGCGCCACCGGCGCTGGGCGAAGGCGCTGTGCGCGGCGCCGCTGGCCGCGCTGGCCACCATGGCGTCGCCGGTCGCGGGCCTGTTCGTGGGGCTGGTCGCGGTCGCGCTGTTCCTGCAGCGGCGCCGGCCGGGCGCGTGGGCGCTGGGGCTCGCGCCGGCCGCGGTGGTGGCGGTGTCGGCGTGGCTGTTCCCGTTCTCGGGCACGCAGCCGATGTCGTTCCTGTCGGTGATCCTGCCGCTGGCGTTCTCGGTGCTGGTGTGCGTGCTGGTGCCCCGGGACTGGAAGACGGTCCGGCTGACGTCCGGGGTGTACGCGCTGTCGGTGGTGCTGGTGTGGCTGATCAGCTCGCAGATCGGGTCCAACATCACGCGGCTGGCGATGCTGTTCGCGGGGGTGGCGCTGCTGGCGGCGCTGCCGTTCACGGTGCCGCGCAGCCGCACGTGGTACGCGCTGGTGGTGTCGTTCGTCGGGTTCAACGTGTGGATCGGCGTGAAGTCGGTCAACGACGTCGTGCACACGGCGCCCGCGGCGTCCTGGTCGCGCGAGCTGGCGCCGCTCGTCAACGAACTGCAGGAGGTGCGCGCCGAGCGGGGCCGCGTCGAGGTGGTCCCGGCCCGCTCGCACCGCGAGGCGTCCGCGCTCGCGCCGTACGTGAACCTGGCCCGCGGCTGGAACCGCCAGGCCGACATGGAGCGCAACCCCCTCTTCTACGACGACACCCTCAACTCGGCGAACTACCACGAGTGGCTGAAGCGCTGGGCCGTGCACTTCGTGGTGGTGCCGAAGGACGAGCCGGACGGTGACGGCGGCGAGCGGGAGCGGGAGCTGGTGCAGCGGGGCCTGCCGTACCTGAAGCAGATCTGGGGCGACGCCAACTGGCAGCTGTTCGAGGTCCTCGACCCGACGCCGCTCGCGGAGCCGCACGCGACCGTGGTGCGCGCCGAGCAGGGCGAGGTGGTGGTGGACGTGCGCAGGCCCGGCCGGGTCCTGATCCGCATTCCGTACTCGCCGTGGCTGAGCATCGTCGACGACGAGGGCAGGAGCCTGAAGCCGCCGCGGGAGACGGAGGCCTCCCGCAACCGTCCCGAGGGCATGCCGAAGACGTACGAGAACGTGAACGGCTGCCTGTCGGAGACGGAGGAGGACGCCGAGGGCGACCGCTGGACGGAGCTGCTCGCGCCGAAGGCGGGCACCTACCGGCTGGCGGCCCCCTACCAGCTGCCGCGCGGAACACCGTGCCCCGAGGAGCTGCGGTAAGGGATTCTCCCGCCGTCCCACGCCCGCCCCACGCCCGCCCCACGCTGGTCGCACGCCGGTCCCAGCCGGTCCACGGGGGCTGCGACACCCCTCACGGTGTTCACATAGATGAACAACAATCAGTGCGCCGAACATTTTTACCTGCTCTTGACCCACCGCGCCATTGTCCCGACCACGCCATCCCACCCACGATGAGCGGGCACTTCGCGGCCTTCCACGCCCTTACCCCGCTCAGGCGAAGTGCCAACCAGCTGAGCGGAGTTCACAAGGCGGACCCTGGAAGGGGGGCACGTGAACAGTCTCGACTGGGCCGTACTCATCGGCTACTTCGCCGTGATGGTCGCGATCGGCGTCTGGTCCCACAAACGCGTGGACAACGTCAGCGACTTCTTCACGGCCGGCGGCAGGATGCCCTGGTGGCTGTCCGGCATCTCGCACCACATGTCGGGCTACAGCGCGGTGATGTTCACCGGGTACGCGGGCATCGCCTACACCTACGGCGTCACGTCCTTCGTCACCTGGTCGTTCCCCATCGCCCTGGGCATCGCGATCGGCTCGAAGCTGTTCGCGCCGCGCATCAACCGGCTCCGCTCGCGGCTGCACGTGGCCTCGCCGCTGGAGTACCTGAAGAACCGCTACGACCTGAAGACCCAGCAGGCGCTGGCCTGGTCCGGCATGCTGCTGAAGATCGTCGACGTGGGCGCCAAGTGGGCCGCCATCGCGACGCTGCTGTCGGTGTTCACCGGCATCTCCCTGAACCAGGGCATCCTCATCACCGGCGTCGTCACCGGCATCTACTGCACGATCGGCGGCCTGTGGGCGGACGCGCTGACCGAACTCGGGCAGTTCGTCATCCAGCTCCTCGCCGGACTCGCCATGTTCTTCGCGGTCCTCGTCGAACTCGGTGACTTCGGCGGCTTCTTCGGCGTCTGGGACGAACCCGAGCTGCAGGGCCACGGCGAACCGCTGGCCGGCCCGTACGGCACGGTGTTCCTGCTGGCGTTCCTGTTCATCAAGCTGTTCGAGTACAACGGCGGCATGCTCAACCAGGCCCAGCGCTACATGGCCACCCCCAACGCCAAGGAGGCCGAGCGGTCGGCGCGGCTGTCGGCCGTCCTGTGGCTGGTCTGGCCGCTGGTGCTGTTCTTCCCGATGTGGATGTCGCCGCTGCTGGTCGAGTCCAACAAGACCGACGGGTCCGACTCCTACGCCCTGATGACCGAGCAGCTCCTGCCGCACGGCCTGCTGGGCCTGGTCATCGTCGGCTTCTTCTCGCACACCATGGCCATGTGCTCCTCCGACGCCAACGCCATCGCGGCCGTCTTCACACGGGACGTGGCGCCGGTGCTGTCGGCGAAGGCGCGGGCCTGGAACGAGCGGTCGGGGCTGATCGCGGCGCGCGTGACGACGGTGGCGTTCCTCGCCCTGTCGATGGCGGTGGCGACGCAGGTCAACTCGCCGACGTTCAAGGACATCATCACCGTCGTCATCAAGTGGGTCGCCGGTCTGATGGGCCCGATCGCGATCCCGATGATGCTGGGCCTGCTCCGCCAGTTCCGCAGGTGCGGGCCGACGGCCGCGATCACCAGCTGGGCAGCCGGTCTGCTGGCCTTCTGGCTGGTCAACTACCCGATCCACTGGAACATCGACGGCGGTGTGCCGCTGCAGTACCAGGTGTCGATCCCGCTGGCCGTGTCGCTCGTGCTCTACGTCCTGATCGGCCGGCTGAAGCCGGAGGACACCCCCGAGCGGGACCTCATCATCGAGCGGATCAACACCGACAGCGACGGCGCCGCCGCGGTCCCGGCCCCGGCGGCCGGACCGGACGACGCGGTGCCGACCACCGTGAGGGACTAGCGGGGAGGGCCGGGGACGGCCGGGGCCCGGTCAGGCACCCCGCGGGTAGCGCGCCAGCCACGCGGGCGACGAACCCGCCGGGCCGTGCAGGGCCGGACCCTGCGTCATCTCCATGGCGAAGTCGTCGGCCAGCTCCAGGATCGTGGGACGGCCCTCCAGCTCGGCCAGCCAGGCCGGCGGCAGGGCCGTCTCGCCGTGCAGGGCCCCGAGCAGGCCGCCGGTCAGCGCGCCCGCCGCGGCCGACGGGCCGTCCTGGTTCACCGCCAGGCACAGCCCGTGCCGTACGTCCTCCGCGACCAGCGCGCAGTACACGGCCGCGGCCACCAGGCCCTGCGCCGCGCCCTCGCCGGTCAGCTCCGCGACCCGGACCGGGGTGGGCATGCCCTGCCGCACCGCGCCCAGCGCGCGCTGCAACGCGTCCGACACCGGCTGGTGGCCGGGCCGCGCGGCGAGCAGCGCGAGCGCCCGCTGCACCGCGCCGTCCAGGCTCTCGCCCCGGGCCAGACCGTGCACGATCACCGCGTACGCGCCCGCCGCGAGGTATCCGGTGGGGTGGCCGTGGGTCTGCGCCGCGCACTCCACGGCGAGCTGCACCACCAGCTCGGGCTCCCAGCCGACGAGCAGCCCGAACGGCGCGGAGCGCGCGGCGGCCTCCGGGCCGGCCTCGCCGGGGTTCTTCGGCGCGTCCAGCGTGCCCATGGTGTCGTCGCCGAGGCCCAGCAGCAGGGCGCGGGAGGGGGCCCGGCGGGCGTACAGCCACTCCTCGCGGGCCAGCCAGCCGTCGTCCTTGCGGCGCTCGTCGGGGCCCCAGTCGCGCTGCGTGGCCGCCCAGCGCCGATACGCGCGGTGCAGGTCGGTCGGCGGATGCCAGGCGCCGGTGTCGCGGCGCACCTGGGCGCGGATCAGGCCGTCCGTGGAGAACAAGGTCAGCTGCGTGAGGTGCGTGACGGCGCCGCGCCTGCCGTAGGCGGGGAGCGGGCCGAGGACGCCCTCGGGGCCGTGCGCCGCCCGGATCGCCTCCAGGTCCAGGGCGTCGACGGGGGCGCCCAGCGCGTCGCCGACGGCCACGCCGAGCAGGGTTCCGCGCACCCTGCTGCGGAAGTCCTGCTGTTCGGTACGGCCCCAGACGGCGCCGGCTGTCGCACCCACCCAGACCTCCCGGTGCACCGTCGGACGTACGACCGTCCAGCACTGTAATCGAACGGGAACGGTCGGTTCAGGGGCCGGATCGGTATGCCGGATGTGGCTCGGTGGTCCCGATGGATCGTTGACGCGCACGGGTGGGAAGAAACCTCCCATGGCCACCACCCAACGCGCTCTCGCGCTCGCCGCCACGCTCCTGACCGCCACCGTCGCCCTCTACATGACGCTCGTCGCCGTCGGGAACATCACCGACTTCGGCACCAACCAGCAGTTCGTCCGGCATGTCCTGGCGATGGACACGACGTTCGGGGACGAGGACCTGATGTGGCGGGCGATCACCACGACGTGGCTCCAGGACGCCGCGTACGTGGCGGTCATCGTGTGGGAGTCGGCCGCCGCGCTCGTGCTGCTCGCCGGGACCTGGCTGTGGCTGCGGCGCGACCATCCGCGCGCCCGGCGCGTCACCACGTACGGGCTGCTCATGGTCATGCTGCTGTTCGGGGCCGGGTTCATGGCGATCGGCGGGGAGTGGTTCGCGATGTGGCAGTCGGAGGACTGGAACGGGCTGGACGCGGCGACGCGGGTGTTCCTGCTCAGCGGGATCGTGCTGGTCGCCGTCCACCTGCCGCTGACGGACCCGGCGGGGCGCTCCGGGCGGGGCGGCGGCTCCTGACGAGACCCTGCAGAGACTGCCTACTTGACGACGGTGACCGTCGTCCCGGTCGTGCCGAAACTCCACAGCGCCGAGCCGTCCGCCGTGCGCAGCCGGATGCCGCCCGTGTCGGTGCCCTCGGCGGGCGGCGGCGAGGAGCCGTCGACCGCGTTGGAGAAGGCGATCGACAGGCCGGACTTGGCGGCGAAGTACACGATGTTCTCGATGTTGACGCCGTCGGAGCCGGTCGTGGCCTCCCGCCGGGTGGTCACCGTGTACGTGCCCGGGTCGGGGCTGACCGTGCCCGGCCACACCCGGAAGGTGCGCCGGGTCGCCTCGCTCGCGTCGACCAGCCACACCCGCTGCTGCCCGAGCGAGTAGACGATGCGCCGCCCGGTGCCGGAGCCGTCCGGCACCCGCACCGACTGGGTCTGTTCGGGTCCCGGCCGGGGGCTCGCCGACGCCGACGCGCTCGGGCGTGCGGCCGACGCGGCGGGCTGCGGGCCCTGGTCGGCCTGCACGGCCAGCACGGCCACCGCCGCGATCGCCCCCACGGTCAGACCGCTGACCCAGGCCCATGAGGGAAGTCGGGCAGGCACGGGCACGCATCTCCTCAGTCACGGAACCCCGTAAGTCAGGGGCCCGATCATCGTACTGCGAGGGCCCTGCCCGCCGGCCCGCGCCCGCGGCCTCAGTCCAGTACCGGCAACAGCTCGGGGAGGTGCCCGTCCGAGGCCGCCGCCGCCCGCTGCCGTTCCTCGGGGACCTGCCCGTACAGCGTGGTCCGCGGCCTGGCCGGGCGGCCGGCCGCCTCCGCTACGGCGACGAGATCACGGACCGACTTGTACGAGCCGTACGACGAGCCCGCCATGCGGGAGATCGTCTCCTCCATCAGGGTGCCGCCGAGGTCGTTGGCGCCCGAGCGGAGCATCTCCGCCGCGCCCTCGGTGCCCAGCTTCACCCAGCTGGTCTGGACGTTGGGGATGTACGGGTGCAGCAGCAGGCGGGCCGCCGCGGTCACCGCGCGGTTGTCGCGGGCCGTCGGGCCGGGGCGCGCGATGCCCGCCAGGTACACGGGCGCGTTGGTGTGGACGAACGGCAGCGTCACGAACTCCGTGAACCCGCCGGTCTGCTGCTGGATGCGGGCCAGCGTGCGCAGGTGGCCGAGCCAGTGCCGGGGCTGGTCGACGTGGCCGTACATCATGGTGGAGCTGGAGCGGATGCCCAGCTCGTGCGCGGTCGTGATCACCTCGATCCAGGTGGCCGCGGGCAGCTTGCCCTTGGTGAGGACCCAGCGCACCTCGTCGTCGAGGATCTCCGCCGCCGTGCCCGGGATCGAGTCGAGCCCGGCCTCCTTGGCGGCCGTCAGCCACTCGCGGACCGAAAGACCGGTGCGGGCCGCGCCGTTGACGACCTCCATCGGCGAGAAGGCGTGCACGTGCATCCCCGGCACGCGCTCCTTCACCGCCCGCGCGATGTCGAAGTACGCGGTGCCCGGCAGGTCCGGGTGGATGCCGCCCTGCATGCACACCTCGACCGCGCCGACCTCCCACGCCTGCTGGGCCCGGTCGGCGACCTGGGTGAGGGACAGCGTGTAGGCGTCGGCGTCGGTGCGGCGCTGGGCGAAGGCGCAGAAGCGGCAGCCGGTGTAGCAGACGTTGGTGAAGTTGATGTTCCGGGTGACGATGTACGTCACGTCGTCGCCGACGGCCGACGCGCGCACGTCGTCCGCGATCCGGCACAGGGCGTCCAGCGCGGGCCCGTCGGCGTGCAGCAGCGCGAGGGCCTCGGCGTCCGTCAGCTTCGTCGGGTCGTCGGCCGCGGTCGCCAGGGCCCGGCGTACGTCCGTGTCGATGCGCTCGGGTGCCATGCCGGGGGCGGCGGCCTCGCGCAGCGCGTCCCAGTCGCCGTACACCTCGTCGAAGTCCTCGCGCCGGTCGGAGGTGCGGCCCTCGGTGTCGATGGCGGTGTGCAGGTCGGTGCGGCCGGACGGCCGGAACGCCTCGTCGGGCTCCTGCCACGGCAGCCCCCGGGGCAGCGCGCCGGGGCGGGCCAGGCCGGTGTCCGGGTCGGCGAGCGCCGCGACGTGCGGGCGCAGCCGCGGGTCCAGCCAGGGCTCGCCGCGCCGCACGAACTCCGGGTAGACGCACAGCCGTTCCCGCAGCGCGAAGCCGGCGGCGGCGGAGTGTGCGGCCAGTTCCTCGATCCGGGGCCAGGGACGCTCGGGGTTGACGTGGTCGATGGTGAGCGGCGAGATCCCGCCCCAGTCGTCGATGCCGGCGCCGATCAGCCGCTCGTACTCGGCGTCGACCAGGTTCGGCGGGGCCTGGAGGCAGGCGGACGGGCCCATGACGAGCCGGGCGACGGCGACCGTGGCGACCAGGTCGTCCAGTTCCGCGTCGGGCATGCCGCGCATCGCGGTGTCCGGCTTGGCGCGGAAGTTCTGGATGATCAGTTCCTGGATGCCGTGGTGGGCGCGGGCGACCTTGCGCAGCGCGAACAGCGACTCGGCGCGCTCCTCGTACGTCTCGCCGATGCCGATGAGCAGGCCGCTGGTGAACGGCACCGACGAGCGGCCGGCGTCCTCCAGGACCCGCAGCCGCACGGCGGGTTCCTTGTCCGGGGAGCCGAAGTGCGGGCCGCCCGGCTCCGACCACAGGCGGGTCGCGGTGGTCTCCAGCATCATCCCCATCGAGGGCGCGACGGGCTTCAGACGCTGGAAGTCGGTCCAGGTCAGCACGCCCGGGTTGAGGTGCGGCAGGAGGCCCGTCTCCTCCAGGACGCGGATGGAGATCGCGCGGACGTAGGCGAGGGTGTCGTCGTAGCCGTGCGCGTCGAGCCACTCGCGCGCCTCGGGCCAGCGGTCCTCGGGCTTGTCGCCGAGGGTGATGAGGGCTTCCTTGCAGCCGAGGGCGGCGCCCTTGCGGGCGATGTCCAGCACCTCGTCCGGCGACATGAACATCCCGTGCCCGGCGCGCCGCAGCCTGCCGGGGACGGTGACGAACGTGCAGTAGTGGCACGTGTCGCGGCACAGCCGGGTCAGCGGGATGAAGACGCTCTTCGAGTACGTGATGACGCCGGGCCGGCCGGCCGCCTCCAGGCCCGCGTCCCGCACCCGGGCGGCGGAGGCGGCGAGGTCGACGAGGTGCTCGCCGCGGGCCTGGAGCAGCACCGCCGCCTCGGAGACGTCGAGGGCGACGCCGTCCCGGGCACGTTTGAGGGCGCGACGCAGGGAGTTCTCGGTGGGACCCGTTCCGGAGGTCGCGGAAGTCGTCATCCTCTGAGCATACGGTCGGGCTGATCAGGTCAGAGATGGGCGGCGAGTCCGTCCAGCGCCTTGAGCGTCCCGGCCTCCCCTGCCGGCGGCAGCCGCACCACGACCTCCTCGATGCCGAGGCCCGCGAAGTGCTCCAGTTTGCCCGGGCCGGGACGCACGGCGTACGGGACGACCCGGAGGGCGTCCGGGTCGCGGCCCGCGGCGGCCCACGCGTCGCGCAGCCGGGGCAGCGACGCGGACAGGCCGCGCCCGCCGATGGGCAGCCACCCGTCGGCGTACTCACAGATGTGCGCGAACAGCTTCGGCCCGGCCGCCCCGCCGATCAGCGTGCGCGGCCCGGTGACGGGCCCGCGCGGCTGCTGCACCGGCTTGGGGTGCGCGAGGCTGGCGCGCACACCGCCGAACTCGCCGTCGTACGCGGTGGGCCGCGGCGCCCACAGGGCCCGCATCAGCGCCATGCGGTCCCGGACCAGCTCGCGCCGGGTCCGCCACGCGACGCCGTGGTCGTCGGCCTCCTCCACGTTCCAGCCGAAGCCGACGCCGAGCGTGAGGCGCCCGCCGGACAGGTGGTCCACGGTCGCGATCTGCTTGGCGAGGTCGATCGGGTCGTGCTGGGCGACGAGCGTGATGCCGGTGCCGAGCCCGAGCCGCTCGGTGACGGAACCGGGCGCGCCACCCCCTGTCCATACCGACCGGTCGGCACCGGCTCGTCAGGGCCTGGCGCAGGGCCGGGTCATGATCTCCATGTTGTGCCCGTCGGGGTCGTCGAAGTAGGCCCCGCGACCGCCGAACAGCCGGTTGATCCGGCCCGGTTCGGTGTGGCCGGGGTCCGCGTAGTGGGTGGTCCCGAGCGCGCCGAGCCGGGCGATCATGCCGTCGAACCGGTCGTCGGGGACGAGGAAGGCGTAGTGCTGGCTCTGGATCGGCTCGTCGCGCTTCTCGTAGTAGTCGAGGGTGACGCCGTTGCCGAGGTCGACCGGCAGGAACGGCCCGAAGGGCGCGCCGACCTCCAGCCCGAGGACGGCGGCGAGGAACTCGGCGGACAGCTGCCGGTCGCGGGCGTGGACCACGGTGTGGTTCAACTGGACGGCAGTGGACTGCTGTGGTGCGTGCTGCGGCATGGGTGGGCGGTTCTCCCTTTCCTTTTGCTTCGCCCGTCGGTGGACAGTGGAAGGGAAAGGGGGGCGGCGCTCTGGCGCGCCCCGGGCTCACGCCGGGGCCGGGCGCCTCACTCGTGCGTGGCCCATGGCCGACCCGGCAGTCACGCCGCCGAGACTACCGGGTCTGCGGAGAGAGTGTGAGGGCCTTGTGTCACCCGGCACCACAGGCGGTGATCGGTATCGCGCGAAGCTGACGTGGTCGGCATGAACAAGGCAAACTGACTGCGTTGCTCAGCATGGCATAGGGGGACGGCGATGGGTGTACCGCGAGTGCCGGAGCAGAGGCGTAGCGGCTCGGGGGGGCCGGCGGCGCTGCGCTTCGGGGTGCTCGGCCCGGTGCGCGCCTGGCGCGGCGACGAGCCGCTGAGCACCGGCTCCCCGCAGCAGCGCGCCCTGCTGGCCGCGCTGCTGCTGCGCGAGGGCCGCACGGCGACCGCCGGTGAACTCATCGACGCCCTCTGGGGCGAGGACCCCCCGTCGCAGGCGCTGGCGGCGGTCCGCACGTACGCGTCCCGGCTGCGCAAGGTGCTGGGCGCCGGGCTGCTGGTCAGCGAGTCGGGCGGGTACGCGGTGCGGGGCCTGCGGGACGGCGCGCTGGACCTGACGCTGGCTCAGGACCTCACGTCCGAGGCGGAGAAGGCGCGCAGCGCCGGGGACCTGGCCCACGCCCGCGAGGCGCTCGGGCGGGCCCTGGCCCTGTGGGACGGGGAGACCCTGGCGGGCGTGCCCGGCCCGTACGCGGAGGCACAGCGCGTGC
Source organism: Streptomyces sp. NPDC051207 (assembly GCF_040682395.1). Lineage (NCBI taxonomy): Bacteria > Bacillati > Actinomycetota > Actinomycetes > Kitasatosporales > Streptomycetaceae > Streptomyces > Streptomyces sp. NPDC051207. The sequence goes on from NZ_JBFBAX010000006.1 coordinate 214,298, forward strand.
GCCTGGAGGAGTGGCGGCTGCAACTGCTGGAATGCCGCCTGGACATGGACCTGGAGCAGGGCTGCCACGCCGAGGCCGTCTCGGAGCTGACGGCCCTCACGGCGGCCCACCCCCTGCGCGAGCGTCTGCGCGAGCTGCTGATGCTGGCCCTGTACCGCAGCGGCCGGCAGGCGGAGGCGCTCGCCGTGTACGCCGACACCCGCCGCCTGCTGGCCGACGAGCTGGGCGTGGACCCGCGCCCGGGACTCCAGGACCTCCAGCAGCGCATCCTCCGGGCGGACCCCGGCCTGGCCGAGCCCTCCGCCCCGGCGGCGGAACCGGCGACGGCACCGGTCCGGCCCGCGCAACTCCCGGCGACCGTCCCGGACTTCACGGGCCGCACGTCCTTCGTGGCGGAACTCGGCGACGTCCTGGCCTCGGCGGAGGGCCGCGTGATGGCGGTCTCCGCGCTCGCCGGCATCGGCGGCGTCGGCAAGACGACCCTGGCCGTGCACGTCGCCCACCAGGCCCGCGCGGCCTTCCCCGACGGTCAGCTCTACGTCGATCTGCAGGGCGCGGGCGCGCGGTCGGCCGAACCGGAGACCGTCCTCGGCTCCTTCCTGCGCGCCCTCGGGACGGCCGACTCCGCCATCCCGGACTCCCTGGAGGAACGCGCCGCGCTGTACCGCTCCGTCCTCGACGGCCGCCGCGTCCTGGTCCTGCTGGACAACGCCCGCGACGCGGCCCAGGTACGGCCCCTGCTGCCCGGCACCGAGGGCTGCGCCGCCCTCATCACGTCCCGGGTCCGCATGGTCGACCTCGCGGGCGCCCACCTCGTCGACCTGGACGTGATGTCCCCGGAAGAGGCGCTGGCCCTGTTCACGAAGATCGTGGGCGAGGAGCGGGTGGCGACGGAGCGGGACTCCGCCCTGGACGTCGTGGCGGCCTGCGGCTTCCTGCCGCTCGCCATCCGCATCGCCGCGTCCCGCCTCGCGGCCCGCCGCAGCTGGACGGTGAAGGTGCTGGCCGCCAAGCTCGCCGACGAACGCCGCCGCCTCGACGAACTCCAGGCCGGCGACCTGGCCGTCAAGGCCACCTTCGAACTCGGCTACGGCCAGCTGGAGCCCGCCCAGGCCCGCGCCTTCCGCCTGCTCGGCCTGGCCGACGGCCCGGACATCTCCGTGGCGGCGGCAGCGGCGGTCCTCGACCTGCCGGCCGAGGACACCGAGGACCTCCTGGAGTCCCTGGTCGACACGTCCCTGCTGGAATCGGCGGCCCCCGGCCGCTACCGCTTCCACGACCTCGTACGGCTCTACGCGCGTGCCTGCGCGGAACGCGACGAGGACCCCCCGAGCGAGCGGGACGCGGCGATGGCGCGGCTGCTGGACTTCTACCTGGCGACGGCGGCGGCGGTCTACGCCATCGAGCGGCCCGGGGAGCGCGTCCTCGCCCACTTCGCCGCCACACAGCGGCCGGGCCTGGCCTTCCCCGACCGGGACCGCGCGCTGGAGTGGCTGTTCAGCGAGTCGGAGTGCCTGCTGGCCTGTGCGCGGCAGGCGGCGGCGGCCGGCCTGCAGCGCAAGGCGGCGGACCTGCTCATGGCGGCGGTCGACCTCGGTGAGTCGGGCGCCAACTCGCTGCAGTTCACGCAGGCCGCCGCGGCCGTCAGCGACGCCGCCCGGGCCGTCGGCGACTCCTGGGCCGAGGGCAGGGCCCGCACGATGCTCACCCACGTGCACAGCGTGTCCGGGCGGTTCGCCGAGGCGGAGGAGGAGGGCAGCAGGGCCCTCGCGCTCGGCCTGTCCTCCGGTGACCCGGTCGCCTGCGGCCAGGCACCCAACCAGCGCGGCATCATCGCCCTGTACGAGGGGCGGCACGGCGACGCGGAGGCCCACTTCGGTCAGGCCCTGGAGGCGTTCCGCGCCGACGGCAACCAGCCCGGGGAAGCCGCGGCCCTGTGCAACCTGTCCCGGGTGCACCTGGCGACCGGCCGCACGGACAGCGCCGTGGAGCTGGCGCGGACCGGCGTCGGGATCTACGAGCGGGACGCCACCGGGCAGGCCCTGCGGCTGGCGAACGGCAAGTACGCCCTCGGCATGGCCCTGACCAGCGCGGGCCGGACCGCGGAGGCGCGCTCCGCGCTGCTCGACGCGCTGGAGGTGTTCCGCAACAGCAGGCAGGTGCTCTGGCACGGCATGACGCTGTTCCGGCTGGCCGAGCTGCACCTGACCGACCGGCAGCCCGCGGTGGCCGCCTCGCAGGCCGAGCAGGCCCTGGTCACGCTGCGCGGCATCGGCGGGGACTGGCGGCGCGCCAACGTCCTCACGGTGCTGGGCCGCGCGCTGAGCGCCATCGGGCACACCGACCGGGCGCACGTCTGCTGGCAGGAGGCGCTGTCGGTGTTCGAGACGCTGGGGTCCCCGGAGGCGGCCGGGGTGCGCTCGCTGCTCAATCCCGCGGCGGTGGCCTGAGCGGGTGTCGGCGGGCTGAGGGGCGGCGGCCGTCCGAGCCGGAGTTGGAGGCGCGAGCGGGCGGCGGCGGGCTGGGCGAAGGCGGCGGTCGTGGCGTTCATCATTCGTTTATCGCCGACCGGCACTCTCATGAGTACCGACCCGCCGCGTCGGGGGGCAGGCGGCTCGGTACCGGCCTCACCGTTATGGTGAACGGCCTTGCGCACCCGTCCGGCGGCCCTCGGGGGAGTCGCCGGACGGGTGCGCTCAGACCCCCACTGACTTCAGGGAGTTGACCGCCATGGCCGACAACGAGCTCAAGCCGACCGACGCGCACGCGACGGGCGCGGACCTCAAGCCGACCGACGCGCACGCCACGGGCGCGGACCTCAAACCGACCGACGCGCACGCGACGGACGAGGAACTCACCACGCTCGACGCCCACGCGACGACCGAGCGCCCCAGCTGACCCACACCACGGGGGAACCGGCCGCGGCAGTCCAGGGGGAACTGCCGCGGCCGACGTGCGTCCACAGCCCCGTCGGCGGAGAGGGGGCTAGACCGCCGTCTTGGTCGCGTTCGTCACCTCACAGGTGCCGTTCGTCGCGCCCGCGCCGCTCGGGACGTACGGGGTCGCCACGTCCCGCGTCCTCGACTGCGCCGCCGGGACGTACGCGATCGAGTCGGGCGTCGACTTGATCGTCGCGCCGCCCGGGTCCTTGAAGGTGACCGTGAAGTCGTACGTGTACGTCGTCGTGGCGCTGGAGTTGGTCGCGGTCACCCGGGCGACCAGGCCCCGCGCCTCCTCGTACGCGCACGAGTCGATGTCCAGCTCGCTCGCGGCCTCGGCGGAGGAGCCGCTGCCCGGGGACGCCTCTCCGGCGGCGCCGCCCGAGGAGACGCCGGCGTCGGGGACGTCCACGTCGTCGTCGTTGTCGTAGTGACCGCCGGACGTGCCGCCCGAGCCGGAGGAGGACGAGCTGCCGGAGTCCGAGCTGCTGCACCCTCCCCCGCCCGAGCCGCGGGCGCCGGTCAGGGCGACGACGACCCCGACGGCGACGGCGACGGCGCGGACATGGCGAAGCTTCATCTGTTCAACCCCCGTGTGGTGACGTCCTCTTGGAGCGGCCGGGGGCGCGCGTCAGCTGCTCCCCCGGCATGGCCACGTCACGCTAGCAAGGGGAACGGGCAGTTCAGGCCGTGCGGGGCGGTCGGTGACAAAGCCGTGAAACAACACGCGGAATCCTCACGCCGTGCGCGCCGTTCCCGTGCCCTTCTCCGCGTCCAGCGCGTACACGCAGCGGTCCTTGCTGCACGCGTACACCACGCCGTCCCGCACCACCGGGGAGCCGGTGATCTCGCCGCCGGTCGCCAGCTTCCAGCGCAGGCGGCCGTCGTCGGCCTTCAGGGTGTACAGCAGGTGGTCGGTGGAGCCGAAGTGGATGCGGCCCTCGGCGACCGCGGGCGCGCCCACGATGTCGCCGCCCGCCTGGAAGCGCCACTTGGGGGTGCCGGTGACCGCGTCGAGCGTGTAGAGGCCCTTGCCGCTGCCGACGTGGACGTGGCCCGCGGCCACCAGGACCGGTTCCACCGAGGAACGGGACTCCGTGGCGATCCGCCAGCGGTCCCGGCCGTCGGTGGCGTCGAGGGCGTACACGGTGCCGAGGTAGTCGGCGAGGTAGATGCCGCCGCCGGTCACCGCGGGGCCGGGCACGAAGGCCGGCGGGGACAGGAACACCGCGGGCGCCTCGAAGTGCCAGCGCACGTGGCCGCTCGCCACGTCCAGCGCCAGGACCCGCGTACCGGCGCAGACGTAGACACAGCCGTCCGGGGCCTGGGTCAGGCGGACCGGGACGCCGCCGCAGGAGGCGGCGTCGCCGATCGGGTACGACCAGCGCTCGTCGCCGCTGCGGGCGTCCAGGGCGCGCAGCCGGGCGTCCTGCCAGACGTAGACCGTGCCGTCGTGGACGGCCGGGCCGGCCTCCGGGGACTCGAAGTCGGTCTGGGCGCCGGTGATCTCCCACAGCTTCTGGCCGCCCGAGGCCTCCCAGGCCTGGACCCCGCCGCCCCGGGTGCCGGTGACGACGGTGCCGCGGTCGGCCTTGAGCGCGTACACCCAGGCGTCCGTCTGCAGCCGCCACAGGTCGGCGCCGTCACGGGCGTCGAGGGCGAAGAGGGTCGGTCCGTCCGAGGCGTGCACCCGGCCGTCCGCGACCGCCATCGACCAGGCGACGTCCCGCGTCTTGAAGCGGCGGCGGCCGGTGGCCACGTCCAGGGCGTGCACCTCGAAGGAGGTGACGTAGACCAGGTCGTCGGCGACGGACGGGGTGCCCCACACGTCGTTGGACATCCGGAACCGCCACGGGCGCCAGCCGCCCGGCTGGTCCGGGCCGGTCGCCGGGGCCGGGGGCGCGGCGGTGGCGGCCACCGCCGGGTCGGCGCCGTTGACGCCGTGCTGCGCCTTCGACCAGGAGGCGGCGAGCGCGGCCTGGGGCGGCGGCGCCTTGACGGCGGCGGCGCGGACGTCGGCGACGCGCGGACCGGGACCGATGGGCACCTGCGCGCCGGCCAGCCGGACGGGCCCGGTGCCGGGGGCGCCGACGGGCGCGGGCACGGACGGCTGCGGCGGGACGACGGGGTCGTGCGGGGGCGGCGGCGGCACGGGCGGGCGGCCTCCGGTGCTGCGGCCGGGGCCCTGGTGCGGCTTGGCCGGGGGGCGGCCGTTGCGGCGCGCCTCGATGAGGCTGACGGCGACCTCGGGCAGCCAGGCCGACGCCGTGCCGCTGTCGTCGGAGCCGGAGCCGAACAGATGCGGGGCGAGCTGGGCCTGGAGGTCGGCGGGGGTGGGGCGGGCCGAGGCCTCCATCTGCATGCACGACTCGATGAGCGGGCGCAGCTCGGCGGGCAGCCCTTCGAGGTCGGGACCCTCCCTGAGCAGCATGAACACTGTCTCGACCGGGTTGGCGCCGTGGAAGGGCGCGTGTCCGGTCGCGGCGAAGACGAGCGTGGAGCCCAGCGAGAAGACATCGCTCGCGCCGGTCACGCTGCGGGAGTCCTTGGCCTGCTCGGGCGACATGTAGGCGGGCGTGCCGACGGCGACGTTCGTCATGGTCAGGCGGGTGTTGGAGACGCCGGACGCGATACCGAAGTCGATCACCCGGGGGCCGTCCTCGACGACGAGGACGTTCGACGGCTTCAGGTCGCGGTGCACCAGGCCCGCGCCGTGGATGGACTGCAGCGCCTCGGCGACGCCGGCCGCGAGCCAGCGCACCGCCTGGGCCGGGAGCGGCCCGCACTGATTCACTATCTCCTCGAGGGAGGGCGCGGGGACGTACGCGGTGGCCAGCCACGGCACGGCGGCGCGCGGGTCGGCGTCCACCACGGCCGCCGTGTAGAAGCCGGAGACCGCGCGGGCGGCCTCCACCTCGCGCGTGAAGCGGACGCGGAACAGCTGGTCCTCGGCGAGCTCCGTGCGGACCGTCTTGATCGCCACGCGCCGGCCCGACGCCGACCGCGCGAGATAGACCAGCCCCATACCGCCGGCACCGAGCCGTCCCAGCACCTCGAACGGCCCGATCCGCCGTGGGTCGTGCTGCGTCAGCTGCTCCACCACTTGCCTGCCACCTCCCCGTACGAGCCGCGTCACCGCCATATGTACGCCATAGGTCGCGGCCCCGTGCAGCGTCTCACCACCGCACCGCCGTGGCGGCACGCACCCCGATTCTTCCTGGCCGGAGCGCTGGTGGCGAACCCGGGGGCGGATCGGGGTGTCCTGGGGCAAACCCTACGGTGGCATCGAAAGTCTCTTCGAGTATCCCCGCGGGTACCCGCTTCAGCGTTGCAGTAGTGCGAACGAGGCACCCTGGTCGTCGGTGACGACCGCGACCCTGCCGTACGAGGTGCCGAACGGCTCCGCCTGCACCCGCCCGCCGAGCCTCCGCACGGTGTCGAGCGCCTCGTCGCAGTCCTCGACCCGGAAGTGGACGAGGAAGTGCGGCGGCATCTCGGCGGGGAAGACGTCGGAGACGGGGGCGCGGCCGAAGTCGGGCTCGGCGCCCGGCCCGAACAGCGCCTCGTGGAAGAGGTCGCCGTAGAAGGCGTTGGCGGCGCCGGTGTCCCGGGTGTAGAGCTCGGCCCAGGCGAAGCCGCCCGGCTCGCGGCGCCGCCCGAACCCCTCGTGGCCGTCGGCCTGCCACAGGCCGAAGACGGCGCCCTCGGCGTCCGTGACCAGCGCGTAGACGCCCAGGTCGGCGATCCGGGTCGGCGCGGTCACGAGCTGCCCGCCGGCCGCCCGGACCCGCCGGACGACCGCCTCGGCGTCCGGCGTCGCGAAGTACACCGTCCAGACGGTGGGCATCCGGCCGTCCGTCTTGGGGACGAGCGCGGCGACGGGCTCGTCCTCCCTCAGTGCCCACACGGAGGAGCCGTGCGCCGCCCGGAACGCCCACCCGAAGAGCCCACCGTAGAACCGCTTGCCCGCCTCGATGTCGGGAAGCTGCGCGTCGACCCAGCAGGGGACGCCCTCCCCGTATGCGGATGCCCTGTTTTCGGCCATGTCGCCAACGTAACGGCCGCTCACGCAACGCGCAGACCAGGCACAGCAGCCTCCGGGCCCCCGTGCACCCCATTTGCAGTCGGCCAAATCGCGCTCCCACCCCCCCTCGGTAAGCTGACGACATGACAGGACAAGTGCGTACCGTCGACGGCCGCGTGGCCGGCCGGCGTGGGCAGGCGACCCGGCAGAAGCTGCTCGACTGCCTCAGCGAGATGCTCAGCTCCTCCCCGTACCGCGACGTCAAAGTCATCGATGTCGCCCGCAAGGCGGGCACGTCGCCCGCCACCTTCTACCAGTACTTCCCGGACGTCGAAGGCGCGGTCCTGGAGATCGCCGAGCAAATGGCGGCCGAGAGCGCCGACTTGGCCGGGCTCGTCGCGGGCCGCTCCTGGGTCGGCAAGGCCGGCTGGCAGACCGCCCAGGAACTCGTGGACGGCTTCCTCGATTTCTGGCGCAGAAACGATGCGATCCTGCGGGTTGTCGATCTGGCGGCGGCCGAGGGGGACAAGCGTTTCTACAAACTCCGGATGAGGATCCTGAACGCGGTGAACGGTTCGCTGGCGGACTCCGTCGCCGAGTTGCAGGCCAAGGGCAAGGTCGACAAGGACGTGAACCCGGCGGCCGTCGCCGGTTCGCTGGTCACGATGCTCGCGGCGGTGGCCTCGCACCAGAAGGGCTTCCAGACGTGGGGCGTCAAGGCGGCCGAACTCAAGCCGAACCTGGCGCTGTTGGTGCATCTGGGCATCACCGGGAAGAAGCCGGCGAAGTAGCGCCGCGACGCTCCGGCGCAAGTCCTGTCACGCAGGCGGTGGTTCACCCGAGTGGACCGCCGCCTGTTGCGCGTTCCGGGGAACGAGGGAACGGGGAAACCGGGAAACCGGGAAACGAGGAACAGTCTTCGGCGGTACGTGGTTGGACCGGAGAAGGCACCCGAACCGCCGGAGGAGTCCCGCATGGCACTGACCCGCGAAGAGCGTGAGCTGTTCCTGGCCGAGCCGCACGTCGCCGCCCTCGCCGTGGACGCCGGGCCGGACCGCGGCCCGCTCACCGTGCCGATCTGGTACCAGTACGCGCCCGGCGGCGACGTGTGGATCATGACCGGGCTCGCGTCCCGCAAGTACGAGCTGATCAAGGCGGCGGGCCGGTTCACGCTCCTGGTCGACCGGCTCGAACCCACCATCCGGTACGTGTCGGTGGAGGGCCCCGTCATCGACACGGCACCCGCCACCGTCGAGCAACTGCGGGAGATCTCGGCCCGCTACCTCCCGGCCGAGAAGGTCGACGGCTATGTCGACTTCGCCTGGCAGAACCACGGCGAGCAGGTGGTGGTACGGATGCGACCGCAACGCTGGGTGTCGTCGGACCTCGGGTCGGTGTGACGGGTCCGCGCGGCGGCCGTCGGGGCAAGGGCCGGAGTGGGCGCGGGCGGCAACCCGACAGCGCCGGGCTGCGCGACACCCCGGCGGTCACCCCGGCGCCCCGCGTAAATCAACCGGCGTCCATCCACCCGCGCCCCGCTCACGCATCCGTACACAACCGCGCATGCAAGTGCGCGTCCCGAAACGCATCGTGCCGCCCCGCCTCGAACACCGCCCCCCGCAACGTCCCCTCGTACCGGAACCCGCACCGCTCGGCCACCCGGCAGGACACCTCGTGCCCCACCGCGTGGTCCAACTCAAGGCGGTGCAGCCCCAGTTCGCTGAACGACCACTCCGCGGCCACCCGCAGCGCCCACGTCGCGACGCCCCTCCCCCGCGCCTCGGGCAGCACCCAGTAGCCGACCCGCGCCACCCTGAGCGCATGGTTGACGGCGCCGATGCCGATGTGCCCGAGGGTCGTGTCGCTGCCGGCGGCCGTGATCCGGAACGCCACGCCCCGCCCCTCGTACGCCTCCCCCGCCCGCGCCCGCAGGGCCTCCCGCGCGCTCTCGGCGTCGGTCACGGGCCTGACGGGCGTGTTCCAGCGCCGGAACTCGGGGTCGAGCGCACCCCGCAGCCACGTCTCCACGTCGGTGTCGGAGTCGGCGTCCCAGGGGCGCAGCCGCAGGCCGTGGCCGCGGACCTCGGAGACGGGGGACGTCAGGTACGGGTCGTGGACAGGGGCCATCGAGCCATTCAACAACGCGTCCCGCGCCACGGGCCACCGAGCCGCCGCCCCCGCGCCGGGCACCCGCAACCCCGGCCCCTCGTACAAACGTTCCGCCCCGTGGTGGATACTCCCGCCCATGGCCGACTCCACACCGTCTCCGAACCCCGCGCGCCCCGTCTACGTCGTCGGCGGCGGCCCCGGCGGGTTGTCCGTCGCGTACGCGCTGCGCGCCCGGGGCATCCGCGCCGTCGTCCTGGAGAAGTCGGACCGCGTCGGGGCGTCCTGGCGGGGTCACTACGACCGGCTGCGCCTGCACACCACCCGCCGGCTGTCGGGTCTGCCCGGGCTGCCCATCCCGCGCCGGTCCGGGCGCTGGGTGTCCCGGGACGACCTGGTGCGCTACCTGGAGGAGTACGCCGAGCACCACTGCCTGGAGATCGTCACCGGCGTCGAGGTGTCCCGCGTCGAGCGCACCCCCGACGGCACCGGCTGGCTGCTGCACGCCACCGGCGGCCGGGAGCTGACCGGCGCGGCGGTCGTGATGGCCACCGGGCACAACCACACGCCGCGCGTTCCGGCCTGGCCGGGCCGGGACACGTACACCGGCGAGTTCCTGCACGCGCGCGAGTACCGCAACGCCGGGCCGTACGCCGGGCGGGACGTGCTGGTCGTCGGGGCCGGCAACACCGGCACCGAGATAGCCGTGGACCTCGCGGAGGGCGGGGCCGCGCGGGTGCGGGTGGCGGTCCGTACCGTGCCGCACATCGTGCGCCGCTCGACGGCGGGCTGGGCGGCGCAGTACACGGGCGTGCTGTGCCGCCGGCTGCCGGTGGCGCTCGTGGACCGGCTGGCCCGGCCGCTGGCCCGGCTGAGCGTGCCCGACCTGTCGGCGCGGGGGCTGCCCCGCCCGGACACCGGCCTGTACTCCCGGGTCCGCGAGGGCGCCATCCCGGTCCAGGACGTCGGCTTCGTCGACGCGGTGCGCCGCGGGACAGTGCGGGTCGTGGCCGCCGTCGAGCGCTTCGAGGGCGGCGAGGTGGTGCTGGCGGACGGCAGCCGGGTCGCGCCGGACGCGGTGATAGCGGCGACCGGCTACGTCCGCGGCCTGGAGGGCCTGGTGGGCCATCTGGGTGTGCTCGACGGGCGCGGCCGGCCCGTCGTCCGGGGCGCCCGCTGCCCGGACGGTGCGCCCGGCCTGTACTTCACCGGCTTCACCAACCCCATCAGCGGGATGCTCCGCGAGCTGGCCCGGGACGCGGGGCGCATCGCGGGTGCCGTCGCCAAGGACGTCAGCGGCTGCGTGGCCCGGCTGCCGGGGTGATCCGCCCGGCTCCTCGGGCGAGGGCCGCGGGCGCGGATGCCGGGCGGCGCCGGATCACCAGCGCCATCAGGGCCGCCGCCGCGCACAGGGCGCCGGACGCGTACCAGACGACGTCGTAGGAGCCGAAGGTGTCGCGGGCGGCGCCGCCGAGGAAGGCGACGAGGGCGGCGCCGACCTGGTGGGAGGCGAGGACCCAGCCGAACACGATCGCGCTGTCGTCGCCGTACTGCTCTCGGCACAGCGCCAGGGTGGGCGGGACGGTGGCGACCCAGTCGAGGCCGTAGAAGACGATGAAGAAGACCATCGGCGGGTGGACGCTCGGCGCCAGCAGCATCGGCAGGAACAGCAGGGAGACGCCGCGCAGGGCGTAGTAGACGGCGAGCAGGCGGCGCGGTTCGAAGCGGTCGGTGAGCCAGCCGGAGGCGACGGTGCCCACCACGTCGAACACGCCGATCACGGCGAGCAGGGAGGCGGCGGCCGTGATGGGCATGCCGTGGTCGTGGGCGGCGGGCACGAAGTGGGTCTGGATCAGGCCGTTGGTCGACGCTCCGCAGATCGCGAACGTGCCGGCGAGCAACCAGAACGGGCCGGTGCGCACGGCGGACAGCAGCACGGTCACGGCGCGGCGGGCGGCGCCGGGCACGGGCGCGGGCTTCGGCACGAACTCCTTCGCGCCGTACGGCCTGAGGCCCGCGTCGGCCGGGTGGTCGCGCATCAGGAGCCAGACGAACGGCACGACCGCGAGGGCGGCGAGCGCGACGGTGACGGCGGCCGGGCGCCAGTCGTGCCGGTCGACGATCCAGGACAGCAGGGGGAGGAAGATCAGCTGCCCGGAGGCGGAGGCGGCGGTGAGGATGCCGGTGACCAGGCCGCGCCGCTCGGTGAACCAGCGGTTGGTGACGGTGGCCGCGAAGGCCGGCGCCATCGAGCCGGAGCCGAGGCCGACCAGCAGGCCCCAGCACAGCATCAGCTGCCAGGCCGCGGTCATCCACACGGTCAGGCCCGAGCCGAGGGCGATCATGGTGAGGGCGGCGGCGACCACCCGCCGGATGCCGAAGCGGTCCATCAGCGCCGCGGCGAACGGCGCGGTCAGGCCGTAGAGGGCGAGGTTGACGGAGACCGCCGCGCCGATCGTGCCGCGCGACCAGTCGAACTCGCGGTGCAGCGGGCCGATCAGCAGTCCCGGCACGGAGCGGAAGGCGGCGGCGCCGATGATCGTCACGAAGGCGACGGCGGCGACGAACCAGGCGCGGTGGATACGGGGGCGCCCGCGCGGCGGGGCGTTCTCGGCGGCGGAGGCGGCGGCGGTTGTCTGGGTCACGACATAAAGCTTTCCGGTCCCCGGCCGCCGCGAACGAGTGGCCCGAAGGACAGCATTCGCTAGGATCGGGCCATGGCTCCGGACAGCACACCCGAGCGGCCCTTCCGGCCGCACCGCGTCGCGGTCCTCGCCCTCGACGGGCTGCTCCCCTTCGAACTGGGCATCCCGCACCGCATCTTCGGCCGCCCCCGGGACGCCCTCCGGCGCCGCCTGTACGAGGTCGTCACCTGCTCGATCCGGCCGCCGGGGCCGGTCGAGACGGACGCCGACTTCTCGATCCACGCGCCGCACGGCCCCGAGGCGCTGGCCACCGCCGACACGGTGATCGTCCCGGCGTCGTACGAGCTGGGCCCGGTGTACGACGAGGGGGTGCTGCCCGGCGACCTGGCCGCCGCGCTGGCCCGCGTCCGGCCCGGCACCCGCCTCGCCTCCATCTGCACCGGCGTGTACGTCCTGGCCGCGGCGGGCCTGCTGGACGGCCGCCCGGCGACCACGCACTGGGCGGACGCCGAGCGCCTCCAGCGGCTCTTCCCCCGCGTCAAGGTCGACCCGGACGTGCTGTTCGTCGACGACGGCGACGTCCTGACCTCGGCCGGGGTCGCCGCCGGCATCGACCTGTGCCTGCACATGGTGCGCCGCGACCACGGCGCGGCGGTCGCCAACGAGATCGCCCGCCGTACGGTCGTGCCGCCGCACCGGGACGGCGGGCAGGCGCAGTACATCGAGCGGCCGGTGCCCGATCCGCAGCAGGCGACGACGACGGGGGCACGGGTCTGGGCGCTGGGACGGCTGCACGAGCCGATCCGGCTGCGGGACATGGCCGCCCAGGAAAGCATGTCGGTCCGCACCTTCACGCGCCGGTTCCGCGAGGAGACCGGGGTGAGCCCCGGGCAGTGGCTCGCGCAGCAGCGGGTGGAGCGGGCCCGGCAGTTGCTGGAGTCCACCGATCTGTCGGTGGACCAGGTGGCCCGCGAGGCGGGCTTCGGCACGGCCCAGTCGATGCGGCAGCACCTGCAGGCGGCGGTGGGGGTCACGCCGACCGCGTACCGCAGGACGTTCCGGGTGGGCAGCGGGGCGTAGGCGGGGCGCTCTTTCCGAAAAGTTGTCCACAGGCTGTGGACAGGGATTCCCGGTGGGCCGCGCCCGCGCCTCACGGCTCGGCCGGCGGCGTGGCGCTCGCCCCGCGTACGGCTCCGCCCCCGCCGCCGCCCGACTCCGGCGCCCCCGCCCGGTCTCCCGTGGCCCCGAGGAAACCGACACCGCGTCACGACCCGCGCTCGCCGAGGACTCCGTCGTCAGGGCCCTCGCCGTCCCCTCACGGCAAGTCGCTGCCACAAGCGTGATCAGACGGTCACGGGGCGTCAACTCCCGCCCGGGAATCGGTCACTTACGTACCTTTTGCGGCGGGCGCGCACGGAAGCACGACCCCGGCGCACCACCTGGCGCCCCGCACACGCCTCACGTCCGGCGTGCGCTCCTGCTCCCTACACCGCCTCGTAGGCGAGCCCTTCGTACGCCGCGGCGCCGCCGACGTACGTCACGACCGTTCCGGAGCAGGTCGCCGCGGTGGGGGGCCGTTCGCAGCGGTCGAGTTCGCACCAGATGCTCTTGCCGGCCCCCTCGGCGTTCCAGCCCCACCGGTCGGCGAGCCCGTCGACGAGGGCGAGGCCCCGGCCGCCGGTCGCGCCGCTGTCCGGGCAGCGGGGCACCGGGGCGCGGTCGCTGCGGTCGGCGACCTCCAGGCGGACGGTGGCGCCGTCGGCCGCGGCGCCCGGCAGGGACAGCCGCAGCACCGCCGGACAGCCGGTGTGCACCACGGCGTTGGTGACCAGTTCGGACACGAGCAGGATGAGGGTCTCGGCGATCGGCTCATCGGCCTGTATCCCCGATCCGGCGAGGCGTGAGCGGGCCCACTTGCGGGCTCGCGCCACCTCGGCGGGGTCGGGCCGGATCTCCAGCTGCACTTGAAGCACCTGCACCGCTCACACCATCCGAACCGGCGGACACTGAGGCTCGCGCCTCACGAGGGCCACGATCGTAGCCATTTTCTGCATGGCCAGAACAACGGCCGGGGCAGGGGTCACGGAACGTGAATCCCCTGGGGGACAGCATGGTTGACGTTCAGTCACGCCAACAAGCGCTTCGGGCATATTCCAGCGCGAAGGAGTACCCGTGCGGCATACTGTGCGACGCCCGCCGCCACGACTCGAACGCGCCATGCCGCCGGGCCCTCCCGGCCTGTGAACAGCGGCGCGCACCGCCGAGTCCGGGGCCGCCTCGCAGGCGACTCCGGCCGGGTGCACGCCCAGGACCACTCGCATCCACCACAAGGTACCGGAGCGGGCAGCCGACTCCGGGCCGTGACGAGTCACGGCCCGGACACAACCCGGTATCAACGCTGCGTGACCGCTCCGCACCCGCGCCGCGGCTCCCCGCCGCCACAATCCGCGACATCCACGGGCGCGTTGCGGCAACGTCCCAGCCCGTGCCGTTGTGACAGCCGGACCGGTGCGCGCCGGGGCGTGCCGGGATGATCACTCAGCGTCGCGGCGTACGGCCGCAACGCCCGCCGCCGGTACGGAGCTTGCGGCGGGCGGCGCGCTATTCGGGGACGGTGAAGTAGCGGGCGAAGGCCGACATGATCTCCGTCTCGCCGATCTTGCCGTCGGCGTCCGTGTCGAGGGCGGCGGCGGCCCGGGCGGCGACGTCCTCGTCGGCCCCGAGGCAGCCGAGCACGCGCGCGGTGGCCTCGACGGTCGCGCGGCCGTCGCCGTCGGTGTCCGCGACGTCGAGGGCGGCGTGCAGGAACGGGCGGGCGATCTCGGCGAACCGGTCGGGATTGTCACGCAGCCGCTTGACCGCGCCGGTCACGAATTCCTCGCGGGTGATGCGCTGGTCGCCGTCCCGGTCGGCGATCCCGGCCATGCCCTGCCAGAACGCCTCGGCGCCGATGTACAGCGCCTGGCCTCTGTCGGAGCGCGCCGCGACGGCGAACTCGGCGAGCAGCGCCTTGGCCGCCGCGTTGAAGTCCGCACGGTCGATGTAGCCGTTGCCGTCCTGGTCGAAGGTGGCGAACCGGGCGGCGATCTTGCGCTCGTACTCGCTGCTGACCATGTCTCTCTGGCCGCCTTACGTCGGGTGGGTGGGCGTCTGGCTCGGAGCGTACGACGGCGCGGACCGCGCGGTAGCGTGAAATCGACGCTTGTACCAAGACCGGGAAAATTCCGGTACAACGATGGTGCGGTGCGCCCGCCGAACAGGGGTCTGGGTGCGGCTAGGCCGACAGTGGCCCGGCCTCCGTGGCGAGTGCCGCCTCGGCGTCGGGATACACGTCGAACAGCCGGCGGACGCCGAGCGCGCCCATGACCCGGTTGACGTGCGAGCCGTCGGCGGCGCCGCGGGCCGGCAGGACCAGCCGCAGGCTGCCCCGGCAGGAACGTATGAGGCGGCGGGCGGCGATGAGGACGCCGACACCGCTGGAATCGCAGAACCAGACCTCGGAGAGGTCGAGGACGAGACGGTGCCGGCCGTCGGCCACCACGTCGTGGATGCCCTGGCGCAGCACCGGCGACGTCACCAGGTCCAGCTCGCCCGACACCCGCAGCACGGCCCACTCGCCGTGCTCGGCACCGGTCACTTTGAACGCCACCACCAAGCCCTTCATTCGCCGGACCAAACGGAAGCCACTCTTACGCTTCCTTGCAGCGCGGCTGCCCAGCGGCCGTTCCCCGAAACGCGGTGCCACAAACGGGAATTGATCAAAATCGGCTTGTTCAGGTCGCTTTCGATCCTGTTCGATCGGGTCTGAGCCGGCGGAGGCCGGGAAGTGTTCCGGACTCCACCCGTCACCGATGCCCCGGGACCCCATATCACCTGCGGATCTCCCTAGAGCCCACATTGACGCAAAGGGGGTGCGTTGTCAGGCGTGCCGACTACATTCGAGGAGACGGCGGGCGCACGCCGGCACACCGAGAACCGCGCACCGGAGCCGAGCCGGGAGGAGGGCCGCATGGCGAAGAAGGAAGCGCCGCCGCGCTGGGACCGCAGGATGCAGCAGCGTCTCGCGCGCGGGGAGGCGGCCGCCCTCGGTGAGCTGTACGACCGGTTCGCCTCCCTCGTGCACGGCCTCGCCCACCGGGTGCTCGGCGACGAGCGCGCCGCCGACGGCATCACCCGCGAGGTCTTCACCCACGTCTGGGAGCACCCCGACGCCTACGACCCGAGGCAGGGCCCGCTGCGCACCTGGGTCGCGGACCTCGCCCACCGCCTCGCCGTGCAGCGGCTGCGCGACACCGAGACCGCGGCCCTCGCCCGCAGCGGTGGCACGGGCAGCGCGGAGGACCTCGAGCGCAAGGTGCGCCAGGCCTCGGTCGCGGCCCGCGCCGACTACATCGTGCAGTCCATGCCGGTGCCGCTGCGCGCCGCCCTGGAGCTGGCGTACTTCCAGCGCCGCGACTACCGCCAGACCGCCGCCGACCTCGGCGTCACCGAGGACGAGGCGCGCCGCAGGCTCCGCCTCGGCCTGCAACTGCTGTCCACCGCTCGCGACGCCGGGGCCCCGGGCGCACCGCCCGGATACGGGGGTGCGGCGTGAGCGGAGCGGACCGGTTCGAGACGGGCGACGAGCGCGGGGGCCACGGGGGACACCCGGGGTGCGACGGTGACGAGGGCCGTGCCGCGCGGCAGCCCGGCGCCTGCGGACCCGGCCCGACCGGCGGCTCCTACGACGTCGACGGCCGCTGCGGGCCCGGCCCGACCGGCGACTTCGGTGACCGGGGCCGGCTGGGTGGACCCCGGGGCGGCGGCGGGAGTGACGCCGGGCGGCCCGTGATACTGCTGCCGCGGGCCTCTGTCGAGGACGGCGGAGGCCCGCTGCCCGCTCTGGAGGAACCAGGCGAAACCCGCCCCGCGCCGGAGGAACCAGGCCGTCCGGCCCGCCCCGCGCCGCTCGGGCTGGACCACCGGGTGCTCAAGTCGCTGCTGGGCGCGTGGGCGCTGGCCGCCTGCTCGGCCGAGGAGGCGGCCGGCGTCGAGGAGCACCTCGGCGAGTGCGGCGCCTGCGCCGAGGAGGCCGTACGGCTGCGCGACGCCGTCGGCCTGCTCCAGCGGCCCGAGAGCCTCGATCTGAAACCGGCGCTGCGCACCCGCGTGCTGGAGGCCTGCCTGGAGCGGCGCCCGCCGCGCATTCCGGTGCCGGAGTGGGCGACGGCGTACGACGCGGAGACGGCCCGGCTGGACGCGCTGCTGCAGGACTTCGGCAACGCCGAGTGGCACGCGCCCGTGCGGCTGCGCTGGTTCGCGGGCGAGGGGCAGACGAACCGGCGCACGACGGTCGCCGGGGTCATCGCCCACCTGATGACGGTCGACGGGCTGGTCGCGGTGGCGCTCGGCCTGGACGACCCGCTCGGCGGGATCACGGCCGAGGCCGGGACCCCGGCGGCGCGCACGGAGGCGTACTGGCGGGCGCTGCACCTCCCGCCGACCCGCGAGGTGCGGGCACGGTGGCGCGAACAGAGCCACGACCTGGTGCGGACGGTGGCGTTCACGGGCGGGAAGGCGGGGATGCCGGTGTCGTACGGCGACTTCCGGCTGCCGCTGCACGACGCGATGCTGGACCGGGCCTTCGAGTGCTGGGTGCACGCGGAGGACATCGCGGACGCGGTGGACTACCCGTACGCGCCGCCCTCGGCGCGGCATCTGAACCGGATGATCGACCTGGCGGCGCGGCTGCTGCCGCAGGCGCTGACGGGCCACCGCCGGGGCGGTCCGGCCGCGTCCGGCGGGCACCGGCACCTGGTCGCGGCGGGCGAGCCGGGCCGCAGCCTGCGGCTGGAGATCGAGGGCTGCGGCGGCGGCGAGTGGCTCATCCCGCTGGACTCCCCCGCGGCGGTGGGCTCCGCCGAGCACGAGGTGGCGCACATCGCGCTGGACGGCGTGGAGTTCTGCCGGCTGGCCGCGGGCCACGTGTCACCGGAGGAGGCGGCGGCGGGCCAGGTCGGCGACAGACAGGCCATCAGAGACGTGCTGTTCGCGGCGGCGTCGCTGAGCCGCCTGTGACCGAACGGACCCGAGCGCGCCGGACGCGCTACGCGAAGACGACCGTCCGCCGGCCGTTCAGCAGGATCCGGCGCTCCGCGTGCCACTTCACGGCCCGCGCCAGCGCCTGGCACTCCACGTCCCGGCCGATCGCGACCAGCTGGTCCGGGGTGACGCCGTGCCCCACCCGCTCGACCTCCTGCTCGATGATCGGCCCCTCGTCCAGGTCGGCGGTCACGTAGTGCGCGGTCGCCCCGATCAGCTTCACGCCCCGGGCGTGCGCCTGGTGGTAGGGCTTGGCTCCCTTGAAGCTCGGCAGGAACGAGTGGTGGATGTTGATGATCCGCCCGCTCAGCTGCTTGCACAGGTCGTCCGACAGCACCTGCATGTACCGGGCGAGCACGACCAGTTCGACGTTCTCCTCGCGCACGATCTCCAGCAGCCGCGCCTCGGCCTGCGGCTTGGTGTCCTTCGTCACCGGAATGTGGTGGAAGGGGATGTCGTACGACTTCACCAGCTCGGCGAAGTCGGTGTGGTTGGACACCACGGCGGCGATGTCCACCGGCAGCGCGCCGATGCGGGCGCGGAACAGCAGGTCGTTCAGGCAGTGCCCGAACCTGCTGACCATGAGGACGACGCGCATGCGCTCGTCGGCCCGGTGGATCTGCCAGTCCATCTGGAACGAGTCGCCGATGGCGGCGAAGCTGGCCCGCAGCTTGTCCACGGTCACCGGCGCCTCGGCCGAGAAGTGCACCCGCATGAAGAACAGTCCCGTGTCGTGGTCGCCGAACTGCTGGCTGTCCTCGATGTTGCAGCCGGTCATGAACAGGTAGCTCGACACGGCGTGCACGATGCCCTGCTTGTCGGGGCAGGACAGCGTCAGGACGTACTGGTCGGCCGGGGCCTCGGCTCGGGTGGACTGCGCGTTCATGCCGGACAGGGTCCCATATCCGGGGCCCGCGCCGGGGCGGCGTCCCGCTACGCGGACCGGGTCAGGATGCGCAGCACCTCCAGGCTGCGCGGCGGCGTGTCCGGGTCCTCGCCGTCGCTCGTGGCCAGCCGCACGTGCGCCTCCCGGGCCGCCCGCACCGCCTCCGGCCAGGCCTCGTTCGCCAGGTACGTCTGCACGGGGGCGTCCGGGCCGACCTGGTGCATGATCCGCAGCACCCGCAGGACGGCGGTGTCGACGAGGGCGGCCTCCTGCGAGTCGCGGAAGATCGTGCCCACGTACTTCTCGGCCGACCAGTGGTCCAGCCAGGTGTCCTCGACCAGGCGGTAGACGGCGTCGGTGACGTCGCCGTAGCCGTCCACACCGGCCAGCCAGACGTCCCGCTGGAACACGGGGTCGGAGAGCATGTGCAGCGCGGAGCGCACATTGCTGCGCCAGCGCCACCACGGCATGTCGTTCAGTGGCATGCCGCCCATGGTGGGGGAGCGACGGCCACGACGGGAAGAGTTCTCCGAACCTTGCACGGTCACCGATCGTACGTTCCGGGTCCCCGGCGCCTCGCGGGCCCCCGCATTTCACCCCGCCGTCACCACATGTTGACCGGCGGTCACTCCCCGGTTGGCCGTGTGAGGGAATCGTGCGGGTACATGACCGGTAGGCGCCACCCCCGCAGCACTTTCCTCTCCCGCCTCCTCACCCGGCGCGTCACATCGACCGCGCTCACCACGGTCGCCCTGGCGGCGTGCACGACGCTCACCGCCGGCTGCGGGGTCGTCCCCGGTACCACGGGGGGTTCCGGGGACGACCCGATCACCGTCATGACCTGGGCGCCGATGGACACCGGCGCGACGAACAAACCCGGCATGCCCGCCTTCGGCCAGGCCTATGCCCGCTGGGTCAACGCGCACGGCGGCATCAACGGCCGCGAGCTGCGCGTGCTGGTCTGCAACGACCACAACGACGGCGTGGCCGCCGCGAAGTGCGCCCGCCGCGCCGCCAAGGAGAACGTCGTCGCGGTCGTCGGCTCCTACAGCCAGCACTCCGACTCCTTCCTGCCTCCCCTGGAAGGCGCCGGCATCCCGTACATCGGCGGCTACGGCATCACCACCAACGAGTTCACCAGCCCGCTGTCCTACCCGGTCAACGGCGGCCAGCCCACGCTGCTGGCCGGGCTCGGCAACGCCCTCGCGCGCGTCTGCGGGCCCGTCACCCTGGTGCGGCCCGACACGATCGCCGGCGACCAGCTGCCCGAGCTGCTCGACTCCGGCCTCCAGGCGGGCGGCCACCCGGCCGCGAGCGACCAGCTGGCCGAGGAGGACGGCACCGAGTACGACGGCCAGTCCGAGCTGGCGCTGCGGCGGGCCACCGCCGACCCGGCGAAGCAGGGCTGCGTGGTGCCCGCGCTCGGCGACCGCACCAACACCTTCATGGACTCCTTCCGCCGAGCCCGCGACCGCTACCCCGAGGTGCGCACCGCGACCGTCCTCGGCAGCGTCGACCAGACCGCGATCAACGCCACCGGCGGGGCGTCCGGCCCGTACGAGGGCTCGTACATCACCGGCTGGTACCCGGTGGCGAGCGACGCGCGCTGGGACCCGATGAAGAAGGTCATCCAGGAGAAGGCCTTCGGCGACAACCGCATCGACCCGGCGGACGCCGGGGTGCAGACCGCGTGGATCGCCTACACCGTGCTCCGCAGGGCCGTCGAGGCGCTCGGCGACGGCGAGGTGACCGCGGACGCGGTGCGGGACGTCCTCGACGACGGCCTCGAGGTCGGCACGGGCGGGCTCACGCCGACGCTCCGGTGGACGTTCCAGGACCAGCTCGCCTCCGTGGGCTTCCCGCGCCTGGTCAACACCCACGTCACCCTCCAGGTCGTGCGGGAGGGCCGGCTGGTGGCGGCGCGCCAGGGCTTCGTGGACGTGCTGGGGACGCTGCGCGACGCGGACCTGTGACGCCGTACCGCGTCCCGGTCCGGCCGGCCGTCACAGCTGGGTGGGCCTGCGCTGGGTCAGCCCGTAGTCCTCGGCGATCGCGTTCCACAGCTCGGCAGCCTTGGCCTTCTCCTGGGTGGCCGTGCCGCTCGCCCGGTGGCCCGCCGCCGTCCGGCCGGTGGTGAAGGCCTGCCCCTTCTTGCACTTGCCCTTCTTGGCGGCGACCTGGTCGGCCCAGGCCGCGTAGTGGTTGTCGGCCGACGCGGACGCCTGCCACGCCTTGGTCAGCGCGGACGTCAGCGCGGCGTGGTCGGGCAGCTTGTCCACGGTCAGCCCGGACAGCCGGGTGACCAGGTCGTTGCGCTGCCTGGCCGCTTCCCGCAGGTCCCTGGCCGCCGCGTCGAGGTTGCGGCAGGACTTGACGTCCGTCACGGCGTTGATCACCGAGGTCCGGCTGTCGCCGCTGACGGCCAGCAGCTTGTCCAGCTCGACGGCCTGCGCCTCGGCCGGGTCGGCGGACGGCGAGGGCGACTCCTCGGCCGGCGGGGCCGTGGCGGACACCGGCTGGTTCGTGCCGGTCTCCTCGTCGCCGCCGCCACCGGCGAGCATCGCGCCCGCGCCGATGCCGACGACCGCGAGGGCGACACCGATCGCCGCGATCAGCGGCAGACGCGAACCGCCCCGGCCGCCGCGGCTGCCCCGGCCGCCCTCACCGTCGTGGGCGGCGCCGTGCCGTCCGCCGCCGCCCGGGCCATGCGGGCCGTACGCGGTCTGCGCGGCGGCGTGCGGGGGGCCGGGCTGCGGGAAGCGGGGCATCTGCTGGGTGGCCCCGGCCGGGCCGTGGTCACCCGGCTCACTGCGGAAGAGGTTGTCGAACTCGGCGGGCGGCTGCCGCTCGCCGTACCCCGGGTCGCCGACGGGGGGCATGAAGCGGGTGGCCTCGGCGTCGGGCCCCGAGGCGGGCGGCAGGGGCCCGCCGGGACGGCCGGCGTGCGCTCCGCCGGGCTGCGGCGTCGCGCCCCGCGGGGCGCGGCCCAGGTACCGCGTGGACTCGGCCGGCGACTCGGCGCGCGCGCCGGCCGGCATCTCGGGCGGCAGGGCGCCGGGCCCCACCGGGGGTATGTACTGCGTCGCCCCCTCGTCGGGACCGGACGCGGCGACCGGCGGCAGGTACTGCGTCGCCTGGTCGGCGTGCCCACCGGGCGCGGGAGCACCGGGCATGGACGCGCCCGGTACGGGCGGCAGGTACTGCGTCGCGCCGTCCTCGGCGGCGGACGGCAGCGGACCGCCTGCATGGTCACGCCCGTGCGCCCCGGCCCCGGCTCCCGGACCGCCCTGACCGGCGGGCGGCATCGGGGCGGCGCCGTTGTGGCCGTACGTGCCGCTGTCTGCGGGCGGCAGCGGATGGCCTGGCCCGCTCTGACCGGCGGGCGGCATCGGAGCGGCGCCACGGTGCCCGTACGAACCGCCCTCGGCCGACGGCAGGCCATGCCCCGGGCCGTCCTGACCGGCAGGCGGCATCGGGGCGGCGCCGTTGTGGCCGTACGTGCTGCCGCTTTCTGCGGGCGGCGTCCGGGCCGCGCCGGGGTGCCCGTACGTGCCCCCGTTGCCCCCGTCGTACCCGGCGTTCTGGTGGGCCTGGGGGGCCGCGCCGTACGCGGACGGCGTGTCCTCCTGCGGCAGTGGCTGCGGGCCGGAGGCGTGGCCCTGCGTGCCCCAGGAGGCGGGCTGCTGGGGCGCGCCCGCGGGGGAATCCCAGGGCTGGGCGGGCGGCGGTGTCCAGCCCTGGTCGGGCGGCGCGGTCTGCTGCCGGTCGGGGCCCCAGGGAGTGCCCCAGGCCTGGCCGCCGGCCGGAGTGGTGGTGGGCGGCGGGGCGGGCGCGGGCCCGCCGGGCCGGACGCCGCCGGATGTTCCCGGCATGCCCGGCAGCAGGGGCTCGCCACCGTCGGAGGGCAGCACGATGCCTTCGCGCGCGGGGCGCGCCGAGGGCTCCTCGCCCTGTCCACTCTGCGTCACCGGGACTCCTACGATGGGGGGACGTTCGGAATCGTCGGTTCACGCTACCGGGTCCTGAGAGCCCCTTGCCACGCAGCACGGGACGCGACCTCCTTCGCTGTGAGCGCGGTAACAAACCCGGGCCGCACAGCGCTGTTGACGTCACTTCCGGCGCCGCGGCCGGCGTACGCCTCACGTTCACTCAGGGGCCACCGGGGCGTTCACGCCGCCGTCTGGAGGTCGAGCCGCGCGCCGAACTCCCTGACCACCGGCTCGTCCCGGTACGGCTCGAGGCGCTGCTGGAAGTCCTCCAGGTACTCGGCGCCCCGGTTGGAGCGCAGCGTCTCCAGCAGTTGCACGGCGCGCAGCCCGGTCGCGCAGGCCTGCTCGATCTCACGTTGCTGCACCTGCGCGGTGGCCAGCAGGACGTAGCCGATGGCCCGCCTGCGCGCGCGGGACTCGGGGTGCCCGGCCAGGGACTCCTCCGCGCACCGCGCCGCCGCCTCGGCCTGCCCGAGGTCGCGGTGGCAGTGCGCCAACTCGTCGGCGAGGTAGGCCTCGTCGAAGTGGGCGATCCACGCCGGGTCGTCCCCGGCGGCCGGATCGGCCGACTCCAGGGCGCTCACCGCGCGCCCGGCCGTGGTCTGCGCGGCCCGCGCGTCGCCCATCAGCGCGTGCCCGCGGGCCTCCGCCGCGAGGAACATCGCCTCCGCGCGCGGGGTCACGCGCCCGCGTGCGCCTTCCTGTGCCGCGCGCGCCAACTGGGCGATCTCCCTGGGGTTTCCGAGCTGCGCGGCCAGGTGACTCATCGACGCGGCGAGCACATAGCCGCCGTACCCGCGGTCCCCGGCGGCCTGCGCGAGGCGCAGCGCCTGGATGTAGTACCGCTGGGCGAGGCCGGGTTGCCCGGTGTCGACGGCCATGTACCCGGCGAGTTCGGTCAGCCGCGCCACCGCGGCGAACAGGTCCCGCCCCACGGCCTCGCGGTACGACCCCGCCAGCAGCCCGGAGACGACGCTGTTGAGGTAGTGCACGAGGACCGGGCGCACATGCCCGCTGCCGTACTGGTGGTCGAGTTCCACCAGGGCCTGTGTCATCGCGCGGACGGCCGCCACGTCGGACTGCCCGACGCGCGGTCCCGCCGACCGCGCGACCTGGCCGTCGGGCGCGGTGATCAGCCAGTCCCGGCTGGGCTCGACGAGCGCGGAGGCGGCGACGGTCGAGCCGGACAGGAAGTCCCTGCGGCCCACGTCGCTGCGCCACAGCTCGCAGACCTGCTCGATGGCCCCCAGTACCGTCGGCGAGAACTGCAGGCCCACGCCCGAGGCGAGGTTCTTGCCGTTGGCCATGCCGATCTCGTCGATCGTGACCGTACGGCCGAGCTTGCGTCCGAGCGCCTCCGCGATGATCGCCGGTGCCCGGCCCCGCGGTTGCTGGCCGCGCAGCCAGCGCGCCACGGACGTCTTGTCGTAGCGCAGGTCGAGTCCGTGCTCGGCGCCGCACATGTTGACCCGGCGGGCCAGCCCGGCGTTCGAGCACCCCGCTTCCTGGATGAGCGCCTGCAGCCGTTCGTTCGGCTGTCGCGCGACGAGAGGCCTTGCGGCCATGGCGTACCCCCTGAGGCTGCGGTGCCTGCCCACGCACCGGGTTGACGTTCTTCCGCGACCGGACCCCCTCATGTCCCGGCGAAGAGATTCGGCCGTGAAGATCAATGCCCCGCCCAGTTGGCGAAAATGCGAGGCTTACGAGGATTTGCCGGATACGGCCACTACGGACTGGCAGCGGCCTGTTCCCCCACGTGGTTACCCAGCCCCCGCCCCGGATCCTCCCGCGCGCCCCCGCCCATGCACCTGTGCGCCCCGGGTGCGGAAGCGATGCTCCTGCCTGCGCGCGACCCGCCTCGGCACGGCCGTAACTCCAGGTGGGTGCGGGAGTTGAGTGGAACGTGGAAAAGACGATCCCGGGCACCGAAGTTGTTCAGACCGCCGGGCCGACCGCTGGGCGGATTCCGACGCAACGCGGGGAGTCGCTGCTGGAGACCGCCGTGCGCTACGCCGAGGAACGTCACTGGGACGTGTTCCCCGGCACCTGGCTGGAGGCCGTCGGCGGGGTGCACCGCTGCTCGTGCGGCGACGCCGCGTGCGCCGCCCCCGGCGCGCATCCGGCGCGCGAGGACTGGGTGACGGAGGCGACGGGCAGCGCGACCGTCGCGCGGCGCATGTGGCAGAAGCAGCCGAAGGCGTCGATCCTGCTGCCGACGGGGCGGACGTTCGACGCGGTCTCCGTGCCGGAGACGGCCGGTTTCCTGGCGCTGGCGCGGATGGAGCGGCTCGGGCTGACGCTCGGGCCGGTGACACTGACGCCGGACCGGCGCATGGAGTTCTTCGTGCTGCCCGGGGCGGCGGCCAAGGTGCCCGACCTGGTGCGCAGGCTGGGCTGGTTCCCGGCCACCCTCGATCTCGCGGCCCTCGGCGAGGGGGCGTACGTGGCGGCGCCGCCCACCCGGTTCGGCTCCCGTGGCGCCGTGCAGTGGGCCTGCCGGCCCACGCCGGCCAACCGGTGGCTGCCGGACGCCGAGGAGCTGATCTCGCCGCTGGCCTACGCGTGCGGGCGGGAGCGCTGACCTTCGCCCGTCCGTCCCCTCCCCCCTACCGGGACGCGGTGACGCCGTAGGGTTCCCGCATGACGTATGCCGTACGTGTGCAGGGGCTCTGGAAACGGTTCGGGCAGCAGGTGGCCGTGGCCGGGATCGACCTGGAACTGCCCGCGGGCAGGTTCATCGGGCTCGTCGGTCCGAACGGGGCCGGGAAGACCACCACCCTGTCGATGGTGACCGGGCTGCTGCGGCCCGACCAGGGCACCGTCGAGGTCGTCGGGCACGACGTGTGGCGCGATCCCGTCGAGGTCAAGGCCCGGATCGGGGTGCTGCCCGAGGGACTGCGGCTGTTCGAGCGGCTGTCCGGGCGGGAACTCCTCGCCTACACGGGCCGGTTGCGCGGGCTGCCCGGCGCCGAGGTCGACAAGCGCGCCGGCCAGCTCCTCGACGTCCTCGACCTGGCCGGCGCCCAGCACAAGCTCGTCGTCGACTACTCGACCGGCATGCGCAAGAAGATCGGCCTCGCCGCCGCCCTCCTGCACAACCCCGAAGTGCTGTTCCTCGACGAGCCGTTCGAGGGCGTGGACCCGGTGTCCGCGCAGACCATCCGCGGTGTCCTGGAGCGCTACACCGCCTCCGGCGCCACCGTCGTCTTCTCCTCCCACGTGATGGAGCTGGTGGAGTCGCTGTGCGACTGGGTCGCCGTCATGGCGGCCGGCCGGATCCGCGCCCACGGTCCGCTCGCCGAGGTGCGCGGCGACGCGCCCTCGCTGCAGCGGGCGTTCCTCGAACTCGTCGGCGCGCACGGCCGCGACGCCGGGTCCGACCTGGACTGGCTGGGCGGCGGCGCCCGGTGAGCGGCGTCACCGCCACGGTCGTCCGGCTGAAGCTGTCGCTGCTGCGGGGCGGGCTGCGGCAGTCCGGCGGGCGGCGCGCCGCGTACGTCGCGTCCGCCGTCGTCGCCCTGCTGTTCGCCGCGCTCCAGCTCATCGGCCTGATCGCGCTGCGCGGGCACGCGCACGTGGAGTCCCTGGCCGTGCTCGCGGCGGCCGTGCTGGGGCTGGGCTGGGCGGTGATGCCGCTGTTCTTCCCCAGCGGCGACGAGACGCTCGACCCGACCCGGCTGGTCATGCTGCCCCTGCGGCCCCGCCCGCTGGTCCGGGCGCTGCTGGCGGCGTCCCTGGTCGGCATCGGGCCGCTGTTCACGGTCTGCCTGCTGGCCGGTTCCGTCGCCGCGGTCGCGCGCGGCGCGGGGGCCTTCGCCGTCGGGGCCGTCGCCGTCGTCCTCGCGCTGCTGGTGTGCGTGGCGCTCGCGCGGGCCGTGGCCGCCGCCAACGTACGGCTGCTGACCAGCCGCAAGGGCCGCGACCTCGCGGTGCTCAGCGGCCTCGTCATCGCGGTCGGCGCGCAACTGGTCAACTTCGGGGTGCAGCGTCTCGGTTCGTCCGGCCTCGCCCAGCTCGACCCGGCGGCCGACGTGCTCCAGTGGGTGCCGCCCGCGTCCGCGATCGCCGCCGTCCACGCGGCCGGTGACGGCTCCTACGGCGTCGCCGCCGCCCAACTCGCCCTGGCCGCCCTGGCCCTGGTGGCGCTGGTCGCCGTGTGGACGCGGCATCTGACCCGGCTGATGACCTCGCCCGACGGGTCCACGCTCGCCGCGGCGGACACGGCCGCCCGCGCACGCGCCTCGGGCGGGCTCGCCCGGCTGCTGCCGCCCGGCCGCACCGGCACCGCCGTGGAACGCAGCCTGCGCTACGTGTGGCGCGACCCGAAGACCAAGGCCGCCTGGGTGACGTCGCTGGCCATCGGCGTGATCGTGCCCGTGTTCAACGCCTGGCAGGGCACCGGCTCGGTGTACTTCGCGTGCTTCGCCGCCGGCATGCTCGGCATCCAGATGTACAACCAGTTCGGCCAGGACACCTCCGCCTTCTGGATGGTCGCCATGACCATCTCGTCCCCCCGGGACGCCTACGTCGAACTGCGCGCCCGCGCGCTGGCCCTGCTGGTGATCACCCTGCCGTACGCCACCACCGTCACCGTCCTGACGACGGCGATCCTCGGCGACTGGCCCCGGCTGCCGGAGGCGCTCGGCCTGTCCTTCGCGCTGCTCGGCGCGATGCTCGCCACGGGCGCCTGGACGTCCGCGCGGTTCCCGTACTCCATCCCGCAGGAGGGCCACAAGAACGTCGCCCCGGGGCAGACCGGGCTCGCCTGGATCTCCATCTTCGGCGGGATGATCGCGGCGGCCCTGCTGTGCGCGCCGGTCATCGCGCTGACGATCTGGCTGCACGTGAGCGAGGGCGGCGACGGCTGGACCTGGCTGCTGCTCCCGGCGGGCACGGCCTACGGCGCGGGCCTGACCCTGCTCGGCCTGCGGCTCGCGGCACCGCGGACGGCGGCGCGGCTGCCGGAGATCCTGACGGCGGTCAGCAAGGGGTGAGGACGTGAGGGGCGGGACGTGAGCAGGACGTGCGGTCGGCGGGGACGGCGATCCCGCGTCACTGCGCCGCGCACGCGTCCAGGAACGGTTCGACGGCCGCCCGCCATGCCTCCGGCTGGTCGTAGTGCACCAGGTGGCCCGCTTCGGCGACCTCCGCGTACTGGCCGCGGGGCAGCACCCGCACCATCTCCTGCGCCTCGGCGCGGCCGAGTTCGCCGTCGAGGCCGCGCACGACCAGGGCGGGGCAGCGGACCTGCGCCAGCTCCTCCCAGTGCGCGTCGTAGACCCACGTCTCGCGCGACCTGAGCATCTGCTCCGGTTCGAAGACGGGCCGCCAGCCGTCCGGGCACTCGGTCATCACTTCGGCGTAGAACTCGCCGCGGGACGGGTTCGGGCGCTCCACCCAGGGGTCGTCCTCGCCGAACCACTTGCGGACGTCCGCGAGCGTGGCGAACGGCAGCGGCCACGCCCTGAACCACTCGTCCCACTCGCGCTGCGAGGCGGCGCCGAGCGCGGAGGCCCGCATGTCACAGATGATCACGCCGCGCACCAGGTCGGGGCGTTTCGCCGCGAGCTGCCAGGCGGTCAGCGCGCCCATCGCGTGCCCGACGAGGACGGCCGGGCCGAGGCCGAGCTGCTCGACGGCGGCCTCGGCGTCCGCCACGTACGCCTCCCTGGTGAAGGCGGCGCGCGGCGGCTTGTCGCTCTGGCCGTGGCCGCGCTGGTCGAGGGCGACCGCGCGGTGCCGCTCGCGGAGCCAGCGGGCCGTGGACGCCCAGTGCGAGGCGCGGCCCATCAGCCCGTGCAGCAGCAGCACGCCGGGCGTACCGTGCCCGCCGGGCACATCGCCGGCCTCCCCCGCATCCGGTGTGCCCTCGCCCGGGTCCTTCGCCGGGTCGGCCTTCGGAGCGTCGCCGAACTCCCAGGCCGCCAGGCGGACGCCCCCCGCCCCGGTCACGTCGATGCGCCGCACCATTGGTTCTGGCACCCCCAAGCTCCGCGTGGACCGCTCGCCGACCCGAGCCGGACGGTCCGGTGAACCGTGTCCTGCCTGCCGTGCCCGTCTGCCGCGTCCCGCGGCTGCGCGGCGCACGTTCCGCTTGCCCCGCCACCCGCAGACTATCGAACCGTTATTCGAAAAAGCTGTCCTGGCGGACAACACCCCTCGTTCGAGTGACCCTCCGCCAGGAATGATCGCCTCCTCCAGGGGGAGATCTTCAGCGGGGGGCGGGCCGCTCGGGGACATCGGCCCGAAGGGAATGACCCTGGGAGCTCGGGGCTCCGGGTCAGCACAGGGGAGGACAGGCCCCGGCGCCGTTCGGCGCCGGGGCCCTCCACGTCTGTGCGGCACATCCTCCCCGCCCCCTCCCGGCCGGACGGCACCACCGTGCCGGACGGGCCGTCAGGCCCCGCTCACGCGACAGCGTCGCACGCGCGGCGCCGGAGCGCTGCGGTTCGCCGTACAGGATCTCCGATTCGGCGAGATCGCGGCACCGCCCCGGCTGACCCTGCGTCACCACAGCCCCGCGGCCCCGCAAACGCCCCGGAACGACCCCCACCACCGGCCCGGGGCACCGCTCAGCCGCCGGCCGGGGAAGCCGCGCTCAGCCCCCCGCCGGGGAACCGCCCCTCAGGGCTTCGCCACGAACACGTGCGACGCGACGTCCGCCTGCAGCTCGGCCGCCTCACCGCCGCTGCCCACGAGTACGCCGCCCGCCGACTCCGTGACGCTGACCACCGAGCCGGGCTGCACGCCCGCCCGCCGCAGCGTGTACATCAGCTGCGCGTCCGTCTGGATCGGCTCGCCGATCCGGCGCACCACGACCGTCTTGCCCTCCGCGCCCGGGTCGAGGTCGGCGAGCGACACCATGCCCTCGTCCAGGAACGGGTCGGCGCCGTCCTTCTCGCCCAGCTCCTCAAGGCCCGGGATGGGGTTGCCGTACGGCGACTCGGTCGGGTGGCGCAGCAGCTCCAGCACGCGCCGCTCGACCGCCTCGCTCATCACGTGCTCCCAGCGGCACGCCTCGGCGTGGACCTGCTCCCACTCCAGGCCGATCACGTCGACGAGCAGGCACTCCGCGAGGCGGTGCTTGCGCATCACGCGCGTGGCCAGCCGCCGGCCCTCGTCCGTGAGCTCCAGGTGCCGGTCGGTGGCGACGGACACCAGGCCGTCCCGCTCCATCCGCGCCACCGTCTGGCTCACCGTCGGGCCGCTCTGGTCGAGCCGCTCGGCGATCCGGGCGCGCATGGGGACCACACCTTCCTCCTCCAGCTCGAGGATGGTGCGGAGATACATCTCCGTGGTGTCGATCAGTCCGGACATGTGTGCCCCTCGGTGAGAATTGCCGGAGGCTCGGCGGCTCCGGCGTGTGCGCTGGCCCTGACCTCAATTCTGACGCATACCTCCGACAACCGTGCCCCGGCGGCGAAACGCGGGGGTCGCCGCGCCCCCGGCCGTGCCCGCCGTGCCCTCACGGCCGTATTGACACCGCACTGGTCCAGACCGCACCGTGATCCGCGACGCAGCCGCACCGAAGGGGTCCCGCATGAGCGACCGCAAGCCGGCCGACCAGTTCCTCGACGCGGCGATCGGCCTGCTCGGGCGGGTGCGGGACGAGGAGGGCGAGGCCATCGAGGCGGCCGGGGTGCTCCTCGCCGACACCGTGGCCTCAGGCGGGCGGCTGTTCGCGTTCGGCGCGGGTCACTCCTCCCTCGCCGCGCAGGACGTCGTGTACCGGGCCGGCGGTCTCGCCCTGATGAACCTGCTGGCCGTGCCGGGCGTCGTCGGCGTGGACGTCATGCCGGCCACCCTCGGCTCCGCCCTGGAGCGGGTCGACGGCCTGGCGAGCGCCGTGCTGGACACCTCGCCGGTCCGCGCGGGCGACGCCCTGGTGATCGTCTCGCTGTCGGGCCGCAACGCGCTCCCCGTGGAGATGGCGATGAGCGCCCGCGCACGCGGCGTGAAGGTCATCGGCGTGACCTCCGTCGCGTACGCCACCGGGACGACGTCCCGGCACGTCTCCGGGACGTTCCTGAAGGACCACTGCGACGTCGTCCTGGACTCGAAGATCGCGGTCGGCGACGCGGAACTCACCCTCGACTCCGTCCCGGTGCCCTTCGCGCCCGCCTCCACGGTCGTCACCTCGGCCCTCGTGCAGGCCATGGTGGCGACCGCGGCCGGGGCCCTCGCCGACCGGGGCATCGAGCCGCCGCTGCTGCGCTCGGGCAACGTGGACGGCGGCCACGACTGGAACAGGCGCGTCATGGAGCAGTACGGCGACCGGATCTTCTACCGGCGCTGACGCCGCCGCCCCCCGGCGGACATCGGCTCTCGGACGTACAACGATTCCCGCAATCTTGCGGGAACCCGGTGTGCGCTGAGTCACGTTCAAGTTGAATGATGGCACGTACGCGAACCGACGCGCCGTACGAACGGACGCAGCCTGCAGGGGGTCCAGGTGAGTGCTTCCCGGCGTAGTGGGACCACCGACGAGCTGGGGCCCGAGGGGCCCGAGCCGCCCGAGCGGGACGGCGCGGACCTCCTCGCCGCGCTCCTCGACGGGATGGACGCGGCCCTGTGCGCCTTCGACGCCGACGGCGTCGTGACCCACTGGAACCGGGAGGCCGAGCGGATCCTCGGCTGGAGCGCCGCCGAGGCCGTGGGCCGCAAGGGCCTGACCGGGTGGGCGGTGCGCAGCGCCGACGCCGAGGAGGTCGAGGCGCGCCTGATGTCGGCGATGAACGCGCCGGGCCGGCAGGTGCACGAGTTCGCGCTGCTGACCAAGGACGGCGGCCGGGTGCTCGTGCGGACCCAGTCGGCCGCCGTGCCCGGCCCGGACGGCAGGCCGGCGGGGCTGTACTGCGCGTTCAGCGAGGTGCACGCGCAGATCGACCTGGAGCGGTCCATCGCCCTGAGCGAGGCCCTGTTCGAGGACGCGTCGTGGGGTGTCGTGCTGGTCGATGCCGACCTGCGGCCCGCCGTCGTCAACGCGCACGCCGCACGCGCGCTGGGCGTCGGCCGTACGTCCGTCCTGGGCCGCCCGCTGGGCGAGCTGCTCGCGCAGGGCGTCGAGGAGCTGGAGAGCGCGCTCACGCACGTGCTCGCGGAGGGCGCGCCGCCCGCGCCGGCCGAGATCTGGGTGAGCGTGCGCACACCGGAGGGCGCGAAGCGGCGCTGCTGGAGCTGCGGTTTCGTGCGGCTGGCGTCGCCGCTCGCGGAGGAGCCGGTGCCGCTCGGCGTCGGCTGGCTGTTCCAGGACGTCACCGAGGCCCGGCAGAGCGCGCAGGAGGCGTCGCTGCTGCGTTTTCGCACCAACCAGCTGCACCGCGCCGCGCGGGCCGCCGCCGAGTGCGAGAGCCCCGGGGAGGCGGCGACCGTGCACCTGGACTTCGCGCTGGCCGGTTTCGCCGACCACGCCGTCGTGGACCGCGTACTGGGCGATCCGGCGGGCGAGGACGACGGCGAGTCGGTGCGGCTGGTGCGGGTCGTGGCGACCCCGTCGGGCGCGCCGGGCCCGAGCGCCCTGGGCGGCGCGGCGGGGCTGCCCGTGCGGTACGCGCCGGGGCATCCGGCGCTGCAGTGCGTGGCCCGGTCGGGGTCGGTGCGCGCGAGCGCCGGGTCGGTGCCGGCGGAGCAGGCGCGCGCGTGGGCGCTGGCCCGGCAGTGGCCCGAGGACACGGTGCACGCGCTGTCCGCGGTGCTGCGCAGCCGGGGCCGCACCCTCGGCGCCGTGACGTTTCTGCGGGGTGCGGGACGCAGTTCCTTCGAGCGCTCCGACACGGCCTACGCCGAGGACGTCGCCGCCCGTATCGCCGCGGCGCTGGACCTGGCGGCGGCGCTGGAGGGCACGGAGGCGCAGTGACCGGCCCGGCCCGTCCCGTCCGACCCCGATGGCCGCGCCCCGATCGCGGCTTCTTCGAAAAAGGACTTGAACGGGCGGAGCGCCGCTTCTTAAGGTGGCTGCACTTCGGAAAGGAGGTGGTTCGGCAGATGTATGCATACCGGACGGAAGAGGTGACCGCGGGCTAGCGTCCGTCGTCGTACTCGGTTCGGCGCCGGACCAGCGTGTGCCAGTCGCACGCAGCCGGCCAATCCAACGCAGTCACCCGACCCGCGGGCTGCCGGTACGTCCGGCCGGCTCCTCTCTCCGAGGAACCCAGCCCGCGGGTCGCTGCGTTGTGCGTGGCGTGGTGAGGTCGCCCGCGGGTCAGCGGGCGATGTCCTCGTAGCCCTCGATCTCGCGCGGGTCGCGGGGGCCCGGCCCGACGTAGCGGGCGGACGGGCGGACCAGGCGGCCGGTGCGCTTCTGCTCCAGGATGTGCGCGGACCAGCCGGCCGTGCGGGCGCAGGTGAACATGGACGTGAACATGTGCGCCGGGACCTCGGCGAAGTCCAGGACGATCGCCGCCCAGAACTCCACGTTGGTGGCGAGCACCCGGTCCGGGCGGCGGTTGTGCAGTTCGGTCAGCGCCGCCTTCTCCAGGGCCTCGGCGACCTCGAAGCGCGGGGCGCCCAGCTCGCGGGCCGTGCGGCGCAGCACCCGGGCGCGCGGGTCCTCGGCGCGGTAGACGCGGTGCCCGAAGCCCATCAGGCGCTCGCCGCGGTCGAGGGCCTTCTTGACGTAGGCCTCGGCGTCCCCGGTGCGCTCGATCTCCTCGATCATGCCGAGGACGCGGGAGGGGGCGCCGCCGTGCAGCGGGCCGGACATGGCGCCCACGGCGCCGGACAGCGCGGCGGCCACGTCGGCGCCGGTGGAGGCGATGACGCGGGCCGTGAAGGTGGAGGCGTTCATGCCGTGCTCGGCGGCGCTGGTCCAGTAGGCGTCTACAGCGGCGACGTGCTTGGGGTCGGGCTCGCCGCGCCAGCGGATCATGAACCGCTCCACGACGGACTGGGCCTTGTCGATCTCGCTCTGCGGGACCATCGGCAGGCCCTGGCCGCGGGCGGACTGGGCGACGTAGGACAGGGCCATGACGGCGGCGCGGGCGAGGTCCTCGCGGGCCTGCGCCTCGTCGATGTCCAGGAGCGGTTTCAGGCCCCACACGGGGGCGAGCATGGCGAGCGCCGACTGGACGTCCACGCGGATGTCGCCGGAGTGGACGGGGATCGGGAACGGCTCGGCGGGCGGCAGGCCGGGGTTGAAGGCGCCGTCCACGAGCAGGCCCCAGACGTTGCCGAAGGAGACGTGGCCGACGAGGTCCTCGATGTCGACGCCCCGGTACCGCAGGGCGCCGCCCTCCTTGTCCGGTTCGGCAATCTCCGTCTCGAACGCGACGACTCCTTCGAGTCCGGGTACGAAGTCGGACATCAGGCGGCTCCTCGTGATGTGTGCGACAGATGGTGTTGTGGGGTGGGACGACCATGTGTCAGGCAGTGGCCAAAGAGGCGTCGTCCGGTGGATCCACGGCCCTGACGGCTCGCGGTCCTGGACGTCACCCCTGTCATGCCCCGCACGGCCGGCGGTCACCCAACCGGAAGGGCATCAGCACGATATCCCCGAGTGCCACCGTTGGGGAGAGGTTGCGGCACTGAGTGCCAGGCAGTGACGAAGGCCACCGTGCGCCGCGGGAGGGACGGCCACGTGTGGACATCTTCCCCGGGGCGGCCCCTGGGGCGGCTTTCGCATACGGCAGGATGACCGGGTGACCGACCGAGACTCCTCCCACACCGTCCCCTTCGACCTCGCGTCGATGCGCAAGCAGTACCGGGCCGAAGGGCTCCTGGAGTCCGGTCTGGCCGCCTCGCCCGTAAAGCAGTTCGCGCGCTGGTTCCAGCAGGCCGCGACGGAGGGCGGGCTGTTCGAGCCGAACGCGATGGTGGTCTCGACGGCGAACGCCGAGGGGCGGACGAGTTCCCGCACCGTGCTGCTGAAGCACTTCGACGAGCAGGGCTTCGTCTTCTACACGAACTACGGCTCCCGCAAGGGCCGCGACCTGGCCGAGAACCCGTACGTGTCCCTGCTGTTCCCGTGGCATCCGATGGCCCGGCAGGTCATCGTGACGGGTTCGGCGCGGCGCACCGGCCGTGACGAGACGGCGGCGTACTTCCGTACGCGCCCGCACGGCTCGCAGCTCGGGGCGTGGGCCAGCGCCCAGTCGTCGGTGATCACCGACCGTGCCGACCTGGACGCGGCGTACGAGGAGCTGGCGGCGCGCTATCCGGAGGGTGAGCAGGTGCCGGTGCCGCCGCACTGGGGCGGTTTCCGGGTGGTCCCGGAGACGGTGGAGTTCTGGCAGGGCCGCGAGAACCGGCTGCACGACCGCCTGCGGTACGTGGCGGAGCCGGGCGGCGGCTGGCGGGTGGAGCGGCTCAGCCCCTGAGGACGCGACGGTCCTGGGCGGGTCGGGCGTGCGGCGCGATCATGTGCCCGGGTCGTGTGCGACGGCCGGGCGGCTCAGGCCGGCGCCTCGTCCAGCAGGGCCGCCCACTGGGCGACCACGCGCTCACGGCGGGCGGTGTCGTCGGTGGCAGGGCCTCGGGGGCGGCCATACGCAGACCGTCCGGGACGGGGGCGAGGACGGCGTCCACGTCGTCCCCGGCCGCTGAGCAGGCCGGTGTCAGGCGACCGCGAGCCCTCCTGGCGCCGCGTTCACGCCGTCGGTGTCGACCCCGGCACCGACGCCTGCGCCCTCGTCTTCCCCCGGCCGCCCATCTGGGTGCGCACCGCGCCCATGCTCGCCACGATGACCAGGGCGATGGCCAGGGCCTCCGTCGGCTGCAGAGTCTGGCTCAGGACGAGGAAGCCGGCCGTCGCCGCGAGCGCCGGTTCCAGGCTCATCAGGATGGCGAAGGTCGAGGCGGGCAGGTGGCGCAGCGCCAGGAGTTCGAGGGTGTACGGCAGCACGGAGGACAGCAGCGCCACGGCCGCGCCCAGCGCGATCGTCGTCGGCTCGGTCAGCTTCGGCCCGGACTCCGCGATGCCCAGCGGCAGGCACAGCACGGCCGCCACCACCATCGCCAGCGCCAGCCCGTCGGCCTGCGGGAACCGGCGTCCGGTACGCGCGCTGAAGATGATGTACGCCGCCCACATCGCGCCCGCCCCGAGTGCGAAGGCGACTCCCACCGGGTCGAGGCTGCTGAAGCCTCCGCCGCCGAGCAGGAAGACGCCCGCGAGGGCCAGGGCCGCCCACAGCACGTTGATCACGCGGCGTGAGGCGAGGACGGACAGGGCGAGGGGGCCGAGGACTTCGAGGGTGACCGCGGGGCCCAGCGGGATGCGGGCGACGGCCTGGTAGAAGAGGGCGTTCATCGCGCCCATGGCCACGCCGAAGACGACGACCGTGGTCCAGTCGGCGCGCGAGTGGCCGCGCAGCCTGGGCCGGCAGATCACCATCAGCACGATCGCCGACACCAGCAGCCGCAGCGTGACGACGCCCAGGGCGCCCGCCCGCGGCATCAGGCTCACGGCCAGCGCGCCGCCGAACTGGACCGAGACGCCCCCGGCCAGGACCAGGCCCACCGGACCCAGCGAAGCCCGGCGGCCGGGCGTACCGGACGGGGCCTCGCCGTGGCCCGGCGACAGGGCTGCCGAGGCCGGGGTGGACGGGGTGGCGGCGCTGGGCGTGGTCACGGGGCCTTCCAGGGGCTCGGCGTTCGATGCGGGGCGTCCAGGATCGCGCACGGAGGCGTCCAGGATCGTGGACTTTCCGGTCCAGGGTAATGGACTCGGTCAGGGGCGTGAACCCCTATGTTCCTGACATGGTCGCGGACTTCCTCCCCGGCCGCCACCGCCTTCCGGCCCCGGCCGGGGGCTCACCGTGCGCGGGGGCGGCCCTCGTCCCGTTCCGCGCCCTCGCCCTCCAGCGCCGCAGCCAGCACCTCCGCGAGGTGCCTCCCGCGGACGCCCGCGAGCTGCTCCAGCTGCGTCCGGCAGGAGTAGCCGTCGGCGAGGACCTCCGCCCCGGCCGGGGCCTCGCGCACCGCGGGGAGCAGCTGGTCCTCCGCGCAGGCCGCGGAGACGCCGTAGTGGCCCTTCTCGAAGCCGAAGTTGCCGGCGAGTCCGCAGCAGCCCCCGGCCAGCTCGCCCGTGAGGCCCGCCGCGGCGCGCAGGCGGCGGTCGGCGGCGTCGCCGAGGACGGCGTGCTGGTGGCAGTGGGTCTGGCCGGTCACGGGGCGGTCGACGCGCGGCGGGGTCCAGTCGGGGGCGAGCTGTTCCAGCGCCTCGGCGAAGGTGACGACCCGGGCGGCGAGGCGTGCCGCGCGCGGGTCGTCGTGCAGCAGCTCGGGCAGGTCGGTGCGCAGGGCGGCGGCGCAGCTCGGCTCCAGGACGACGACCGGGACGCCGGCCTCCAGCACGGGTGTCATCAGGTCGAGCGTGCGGCACATGACCGTACGCGCCCGGTCCAGCTGCCCCGTGGAGACGTAGGTGAGTCCGCAGCAGACCCGGGAGCGGGGACGCAGCGCCGCGAGGGGGCTCAGGAGCCGGGTCCGGCCGTCGCCCACGGGCGCGTGGCGCAGCCGCAGCGTCGGCGGGAGCGCGAGGCGCAGTCCCGCCGCCTGGAGGACCCGTACGGCGGCGCGGCCCACGGACGGTGACAGGTGCTCGGTGAAGGTGTCCGGCCACAGCACCACGAGCGGGCCGGTACCGGCCGCGGGGGCCCGCCGGGTCCTCCACCACGAGGTGAACGTCCGGGCCGCCAGCCGCGGGATGTCCCGCTCGGCCGCGACGCCGCCCGCCCGCTTGGCGAGCGCCGCGAGCGGACGCAGGGACGCCAGCGCGTTGACCGGCCGGGCCGCCCGCAGCCGGGACGTCAGGCTCAGCCACTGCGGCAGCCGGCCCAGCGTGTGGTGGGCGGCCGGGCGGCGGCGGCCGGCGTAGTGGTGGTGCAGGAACTCGGCCTTGTAGGTGGCCATGTCGACGCCGACCGGGCAGTCGGAGCGGCAGCCCTTGCAGGACAGGCACAGGTCGAGCGCGTCCCGTACCTCCGTCGACCGCCAGCCGCCGGTGACCAGTTCGCCGGCGAGCATCTCGTGCAGCAGCCGGGCACGCCCGCGCGTGGAGTGCTCCTCCTCGCCGGTCGCCCGGAACGACGGGCACATGACGGCAGGGCCCGTCACCCGCGCCGTACGGCACTTGGCGACCCCGACGCAGCGGCGCACGGCCGCGGAGAAGTCACCGCCGTCGGCGGGGTAGCCGAAGGCCACGTCGACGGGTTCGCGGGGCAGCGCCGCGAAGCGCAGGTCCGTGTCCAGGGGGGCCGGGCGGACCAGCACGCCGGGGTTGAGCAGGTCGTCGGGGTCCCAGACGCCCTTGGCGCGTTCGAACAGCGCCACCATGTCCGTGCCGTACATGCGGGGCAGCAGTTCGGCGCGCGCCCGGCCGTCGCCGTGCTCGCCGGACAGGGAGCCGCCGTGGGCGACGACGAGGTCGG
The DNA here is from genome assembly GCF_040682395.1 of Streptomyces sp. NPDC051207. Classification (NCBI taxonomy): domain Bacteria; kingdom Bacillati; phylum Actinomycetota; class Actinomycetes; order Kitasatosporales; family Streptomycetaceae; genus Streptomyces; species Streptomyces sp. NPDC051207. Next base: position 252,333 of record NZ_JBFBAX010000006.1, read on the forward strand.
CGAGTTCCTCGGAGAAGCGCCGGAAGCGGGCGATCCCGGTGCCGGTCAGCAGGTCGAAGTCGATCCGGACGTGAATGCAGCCGTCGCCGAAGTGCCCGTACGGCGTGCCGCGCAGGCCGTGGGCCGACAGCAGCCCCCGGAACTCGCGCAGGTAGGCGCCGAGCCGGGCCGGTGGCACCGCGCAGTCCTCCCAGCCGGGCCAGGCCTCCGTGCCGTCCGGCATGCGGGTCGCCGTGCCGGACGCGTCCTCGCGGACGCGCCACAGGGCGCGCTGCCCGGCCGGGTCTGTCACGACGAGGAAGTCCAGGACGTCCGCGGCCCGCACGATCGCGTCGGCACGCGCGTGCGCCTCGGCGGGCGTGTCCCCGCCGGTCTCCACGAACAGCCAGGCGCCGCCCCGGGGCAGCGCGGCCGGGGACGGCACGAGGTCGGCGGCCATGCCCTCGACGGTCAGCGGCCGGTGCGGCAGCAGCCCGGCCGCCGCCTCCGCCGCCGCGCTCTCGTCGGCGTACCCGAGCACGGCCAGCGCACTGGCGCGGGGCGCCTCCACCAGCCGGACGACCGCCTCCGTCAGGACGCCGAGGGTGCCCTCGGAGCCGCAGAAGGAGCGGGCGACGTCCGCGCCGTTCTCGGGCAGCAGGGCGTCCAGGGCGTAGCCGGAGATACGGCGGGGCAGCTCGGGGAAGCCGGTGCGCAGCCGGGCGAGTCCGCCGTCGGCGAGGGCCCGCAGTCCGTCCGGGGCACCGGCCCAGTCCCGGCCGAGCCGCAGCCGTTCGCCGCGCGCGGTGAGCACCGACAGTTCACGCACGCTGTCCGCCGTCGTCCCCCAGGCGACCGAGTGGGAGCCGCACGCGTTGTTGCCGATCATGCCGCCGAGGGTGCAGCGGCTGTGGGTGGAGGGGTCGGGCCCGAAGCGCAGGCCGTGCGGGGCGGCGGCCTCCTGGAGGCGGTCGAGGACGAGCCCCGGCTGGACGACGGCGGTCCGCGTCCCCGGATCGAGGGACAGCAGCCGGTTCATGTGCCGGGTGAAGTCGAGCACCACGCCCGTGCCGGTGGCCTGCCCGGCGATGGACGTCCCGCCCCCGCGCGCCACGACCGGCACGCCGTGCCCGCGGCAGACGTCGAGTACGGCGGCCACGTCGTCGGCGTCGCGCGGCGCGACCACCCCCGACGGGACGCGCCGGTAGTTGGACGCGTCCATGGTGACGAGCGCCCGGTCCGTGACACCGAACCCGACCTCGCCCCGGACGACTGCGCGCAGCTCGGCCTCGAGATCCGTCATGCGTCAAGGAAACAGCGGGCACCCGGGTGAGGGCGAGACCGCCGGGGACCATACGGGTCGCCGGCCGTCTCACCCGACGGACGACGTTTCGCCCAGGTTTCCCGGAACGGCTACGCTCCCCTGCGTGGCTGAGATCCGGATTCCCGATGACATCAAGCCCGCCGACGGACGTTTCGGCGCGGGTCCCTCCAAGGTGCGGACGGAGGCGCTCGACGCCCTCGCCGCGACCGGCACGTCCCTCCTCGGCACCTCTCACCGCCAGGCTCCGGTGAAGAACCTGGTCGGCAAGGTCCGTGAGGGCATCAGCGAGCTGTTCCAGCTCCCCGACGGCTACGAGGTGGTCCTCGGCAACGGCGGCTCCACCGCGTTCTGGGACATCGCGACGCACGGCCTGATCGAGAACAGGTCGCAGCACCTCAGCTTCGGCGAGTTCTCCTCCAAGTTCGCCAAGGCGGCCAAGCTGGCCCCCTGGCTGGCCGAGCCGGACGTCGTCTCCGCCGACCCGGGCACCCACCCCGAACCGGTCGCCGCGGCGGGCGTGGACGTGTACGCGTTCACCCACAACGAGACCTCGACGGGTGTCGCCATGCCGGTCAGGCGGGTGGCGGGCGCCGACGAGGGCGCGCTGGTGCTGGTCGACGCCACCTCGGGCGCGGGCGGCCTGCCGGTCGACATCGCCGAGACGGACGTCTACTACTTCGCGCCGCAGAAGTCCTTCGCCTCCGACGGCGGCCTGTGGATCGGCGTGTTCTCCCCGGCCGCGATCGAGCGCGCCGAGCGGATCCACGCGTCCGGCCGCCACGTCCCGGAGTTCTTCAGCCTGCCGACGGCGATCGACAACTCCCGCAAGAACCAGACGTACAACACCCCGGCCCTCGCCACGCTGTTCCTGCTGGACCAGCAGCTGGAGTGGATCAACGGCCAGGGCGGCCTGGACTGGTCGGTCCGCCGCACGGCGACCTCCGCGCGGACGCTGTACGGCTGGGCGGAGGACGTGAAGTTCGCCAGCCCGTTCGTCACCGACCCGGCGAAGCGGTCGACCGTCATCGGCACGATCGACTTCACGGACGAGGTGGACGCCGCCGCCGTGGCGAAGGTTCTGCGCGCCAACGGCATCGTCGACACCGAGCCGTACCGCAAGCTCGGCCGCAACCAGCTGCGCGTGGCGATGTTCCCGGCGATCGACCCGGCGGATGTCGAGGCGCTGACGAAGTGCGTCGACTACGTGATCGAGAAGCTGTAGTCCGTCGCTCGACGACGAGGAGGGGCGCCCGGTGTTGTGCCGGGCGCCCCTCGCACGTTCCGCCCCGGGCGGTGCTCAGCAGCAGCCGGACGGGGAGTCACCGGCGAGGATCTGCCGGACGAGCGGCAGTTCCACGGCGTAGGCGTCGGCCACCGGCAGCACCGCGGCCCCGGGATGGCGGGCCAGCCATTCTCCGGCGGCCCCGGTGCCGGTGAAGAAGTGAATCTCGTTGCAGAAGCCGGTGCGGAGCGAGGCCGGGGCGTCGCAGGCGACGAGAGAGACGACCGCGGTGGCCGGCCGCACGTCGGCGGGCCCGTCCGGGGTCACGGTCAGGCGCACCGGCTCGCCGGTGGCGTGGCAGGGGGAGGTCACCCGGGCGGTGTGGCCGAGGACCGCGGGGAAGACCAGGGTGTCGAGCGCGCACCAGGTGTACAGGGTGCGGCCGTCGGCCTCGTACCGGTGCGGGGTGGGGTTGAGGGTGAGGCCGTAGCCGGTGATGCGGCCCTCGGTGTCGTACTCGGTGTCGGGCATGGCCGCGAGCACCTGGCGGGTCTCGTCGGCGGTGCGGCCGGTCGCGGCGGCGAGCCGGTCGACGGTGACCGGCTCACCGGCGGCCAGCAGCCTCAGCAGGGGCCGCAGCAGGGAGAGTTCCAGGCCGGGGGCGCTGTTGAGCGCGTTGGTGAAGCGTGCGGCGAAATCCCGGGTGTCGGTGTCCACGACGGAGGTCCTTCCTGGGGAGGGATGGGGCCGATGAGAGGGACCGTAGGGTCTGACCCCGGGGTGAGGGTCAACAGCGCGGGGCGCACCGGGGGTCACCTGCCCAGCACAGGTCCTGTGCGGCCAGGTCGGCGCGGTGGGCGGACTCGAACGCCTCGATCCGGGCCAGGACGCGCTGCTGGGCAGCGATGCGTTCCAGGACGCGCTCGCGGGAACGGCGCAGCAGGTCGGCCAGGTGCGCGCCGGCGGGGCGGCCGGTGGCGTCGGAGGGTGTGGTGGCGAGCCGGCGGATCTCGGCGACGGTCAGGCCGAGGCCGCGCAGCCGGCCGATGAACCGGACGCACCACAGGGCGTCGGCGGCGTAGAGCCGGTAGTTGGCCGGGCTGCGGCCCAGGGTGTAGATGAGGCCGAGGTCGGTGTACTCGCGGAGTGTCTTGACCGGCACCCCGGTTCGGCGGGACAGCTCGCCGACGGTCATCGGCCGCTCCGGGCTCCCACTCATGATCCGGTCCTCCCGGTGTCTCATCCGGCGCAGCAGGACAGCTTGGTGACGTCGCGGGTGTAGGCCTGGGCGGCCAGCTTGAGCCCCTCGGCCATGGTCAGGTACGGGCACCACAGGTCGGCCAGCTGCCGCACGGTCATGTCGTTGGCGAGGGCGTACACGGCGGCGGCGATGACGTCACCCGCGCCCTCGGCCAGTACGTGCGCCCCCAGCAGGCGGCCGGTGGCGGCGTCGGCGACGAGTTTGATCAGGCCGCGGGTGTCGCGGTTGACCAGTGCGCGCGGCACGTACTCCAGCGGCAGGACCCGGCAGTCGCACGTATGTCCCTGGGCGGAAGCCTGGGCCTCGGTGAGGCCGACGGAGGCGATGGCCGGGGTGGTGAAGGTGACCCGCGGCAGGTGGTGGTGGTCCACCGTGCGCCCGGCGCCGTCGAAGGCGTTGTCGGCCACGAGGGCACCGTGGGCGGAGGCGACGTAGACGAACTGGGGGTGCCCGGTGACGTCCCCTGCCGCCCAGATCCGCGGGTTGGCCGTGCGCAGTTGCCGGTCGACGGCCACTTCGCCGCGTTCGCCGGTTGCCACCCCGACCGCGTCCAGGCCAAGGCCGTCGGTGACCGGTCGGCGGCCGGTGGCCACCAGCAGCTCGGTGGCGCGCAGGTGCAGCTCGCGGCCGTCGCCGGTACGGGCGGTGGCCGCGATGCCGTCGGCGTCCCGGCGCACCGCGGTCAGACGGGTGTGCGTGTGGACGGTGATGCCCTCGTCGGCGAAGACGTCCTCCAGGGCGGCGGAGATCTCGGGTTCCTCACGGGAGGTCGGGCGGCTGCGCGCGACCACGGTGACCTTGCTGCCCAGGCGGGCGAAGAGCTGGGCCTGCTCCAGGCCGACGTACCCGGCGCCCAGGACCAGCAGGCTCTCTGGCAGCGCGTCCAGGTCCATGGCGGTGGTGGAGGTCAGCCAACCCGCCTCCCGCAGGCCTTCGACGGGCGGCGCCCACGGTGCCGAGCCGGTGGCGATCAGGTAGTGCGCGGCCTCGATCCGGCGGCTCTCACCACCCCTCGCGACGACCTCCAGGGCCGGGGCGTCCGGGCTGCCGGTGAAGCGGGCGGTGCCCGTCAGGATGTGCCAGCCGTACTCGGCGGCCAGGCCGGTGTACTTCTCCGCCCGCAGCCGCTGGACCAGTGTGCTCTTGCCGTCGATCAGCGCGTCGAAGTCCACCGGCCCCGCCTCGGTACGGATGCCGGGGAAACGCCGGCCCTCCAGCGCGCCGCGGCGGGCCTCGGCGGCGGCCAGCAGCGCCTTGGACGGCACGCAGCCGGTGTTCACGCACGTACCGCCCGTCGTGGCGCGTTCGACCATCACGACCGAGCGGCCCTTGCGCCGCGCAGCGATCGCCGCGGCGAACGCGCCGCCGCCGGAGCCGATGACCGCCAGGTCGTAGCCGTTGTCCGCTGCGCTCACCGCGGCCTCCTCCCGTGCGGGCCACGTGTGACCGGGCACCGCTGCTATGCGCCTTGCCGAATAGCTCGTCGCCACCCTACTATGCGGACAGGCGAATAGTTCAAGTGGTGGAGACGCTCATGCCCGACCGCGCCACCGCTCCCGGCCCCTCCACCGAGGAGGGCGTGCGGGAGGTGCCGTGCACCCATCTGGACACGGTGGCGAGGTTCTTCCGCGCCCTGTCGGACCCGACCCGGCTGAAGCTGCTGGAGTACATCCTTCGCGGTGAGCGCACCTCGGCCGACTGCGTCGACCACGCCGGCATCTCCCAGCCGCGGGTCTCGGTGCACCTGTCCTGTCTCACCGACTGCGGCTACGTCACCGCCCGCCGCGACGGCAGGAAACTGCGCTACTCCGTCGGCGACCCGCGCGTGGCCGACCTGATCGTCCTGGCCCACTCGCTGGCCGCGGACAACGCCGCCGCCCTGACCTGCTGCCCCCGCATCCCCGGCGACCAGGGCTGACCAGCGAGGACCGCCACCACCGCCTTGCCCGCCGCCACCGGCCCGCACGCCGGTTAGGGTCGGGACACTCCCGGCTTGAAAGGTAGGGGCATGACCGACATCGTGATCGCGCAGACCACCATCGACGACGAGGACCGGGCGAAGGCGCTGGCGCGGGGCGCGGTCGAGAGCGGGCTGGCGGCGTGCGCTCACGTCGACGCGCCGTTCACCGCCTTCTACCGGTGGCAGGACAAGGTCGAGACGGCCCAGGAATGGCGGATCTCCTACAAGACGACCACGGACCGGCTCGCGGAGCTGGAGGCCTGGGTGGCCGGGAAGCACTCCTACGACGTTCCCGAGTGGATCACTCTCCCCGTGACCGGCGGGTCGGACGCCTACCTGTCGTGGGTCGTCGAGGAGACGAGCCGGAACTGACCAGTCGCACGGCCCTGCGCGGCGGCTGGGGTCGGAGGGCGCGAGCCGCCGCGACGGCCCCGCCGGGTTTCCGGCGGGGCCGTCGCGGGTGAAGGGGTGTGCCGCTCAGGACCAGGTGACGATGACGGCGCCGGGAGCGCCCTTGGCGCCCGTGGCGCCCTGGGAGCCGCGGTGGCCGTAACCGCCCTCGTCCCCGTGGATGCAGTCGCCGGCCGCGGTGCCGAGATTGGGTTCGTAGCAGCCGCCCTTGCCGCCGCTGCGGCCCCAGCCGCCGGCACCTCCGGTGCCTCCGTCGCCACCGGCCCCGTAGGGGGCCGCGGCGCCCTTGCCCGGTGCGCCGCCCGCACCGCCCGCGCCTCCGTCGCCGCCCTTCGTACGACCGTTCAGGATGCCTTCGCCTCGCTGGCCGGCCGCGCCTTCCCGTCCGACCGCGCCCGCGCCACCGGTGCCGCCGACGGAACCGTTCTCGTTCTTCCAGGCGCTCTTGCAGTCGAAGTAGTTGTAGATGGCGTTGAGGCCCTTGCCTCCGCCGCCGCCCGCGCCGGGCCGGGTGGCGCCGGCTCCGCCGCCGCCCGCGCCGCCCTTCTTCTCGCCTCCGTAGCCGCCGCCTCCGCCGCTGCCGCTGTTGCCGCCCGCGCCGGGAACGCCTCCTTCGCCACCGCGTGCCTCCAGGCCGTTGACGAAGGACGAGCCGCCCGTCCGCCCCTTGGCGTCGGCCTTCTGGCCCGCGGCACCGCCCTTGCCGTTGCCGCCTCCGCCGGCGGTCAGCGGGCTTCCGCTGCCTCCGCTTCCCCACGTCTCGTCCTCGCGGGCACCGGCACCGCCGACGGCTCCGGCCCCTCCGTCGCCCACGGTGATGCGCAGGAACGAGGCGGCGTCCTTCTGCAGCACGCACTGCAGGCGGGCACCGGAGGCGCCACCCCCGCCCCCGCCGCCACCGGCGCCCCCACCGCCACCGCCGCCGCCACCTCCGGCGTTGGCCCACGAGCGACCTCCGCCTCCGCCTCCCCCACCACCGGCTCCGGCGGCACCGCCGCCGCCCCCGCCGCCACCGCCGCCGGCTCCGTAGATGTCGACGACGACCCGACTCGCCCCGTACGGCACCTGGAAGGTGTACTCGCCCGGCGTCAGGAACTCCTTCCTCTTCGCCTCCTCCGCCTGCACCGGGGCGCCGATCCCCAGGGGCAGCAGCGAGCCGGTCACCACCACCGCCACGAGCGCGACGCGGCGGCCGAACCGCCGCACGGGGGACCTCTCGGTGGACACAGCGCTGTCTGATGTGCGCGGCATGCCGCTCCTTCGAGTCACCGATCCTCGATGGCCGGCGGGTCTGCCGGATGGCGGCCCGCCCGGTGAGCGGGGACCCGCCGCCGCCCCGCACAAGGGCGGGCGCGGGCGGTCCCCGGAACTCACAGACAGCCAAACGATCATGGCCCGGTGCCGTTACGCCGTTCGGCCGTGCCGGGTTTCCGCCTCGTCGGTACAACTCGCCGCCCGGCCCGGCGGTCTCAAGAGGAGAGGTCCGGCCGGTCTCCGCGGGCGGGGCCGCAGGAGCACCGCGTCCGCAGGGGGAGACGATGAGCCGGCTGAGCTGGTTGTGGGAGGACGGCAAGAGCCAGGAGGAGGAGGCCTGGGACTGCTTCGTCGAGGCATGCGGCGAGTACGGCGAGGCCAGGCGACGGCTGTTCGAAACCGACCCGCTGCCGTCGGTGCGCAAGGCGCTGGCAGGCGGGGACGGGCGGTTCGCCGCGCTGCAGTTGCTCAGGGACGTGGGCTGGGACCGCCCGGAACTCGTCCAAGCCGTCGTGCCCGAGCTGTACGCGTGCTCCCTCGGCCTCGGACCGCCCGGCATCTTCGCCCGGCTCGTACTGCGGCGGCTCGGCGAATCCGGGCACAGGTACGCCGAGGACCTGCCTACCCAGCTGGCCCCCTTGGTCGCCGCCACGCTGCGGGAGGAGGTGACCGACGTCTTCGCCATGAACGCCCTGGGGATGCTGATGGACGACGTCGGCGATCCCGCCCTGCTGGCACGGTGGCGTGAGGCGGTGAGCGCCTCTCCGGACGAGGACGTACGCGAACTCCTGGAACTGTTCGAGGATTAGGGCCCAACCGCCCACGAACCGCCGCTCGAACTGCCGCTGGTGGCCTTCGAGTCCTCCTAGGGTCCCGGTACGCCCTCATACCGCAGGACAATCAGGAGGTTTCCATGAAGAACATTCGCCCCGCCGCGGGTGCCGCCGCCACCGTCGCGGCTGCCGCGCTCGTTCTCGGCGGAGCGGGCACCGCGTCGGCCCAGCCGGCGTCGAAGCCCCGGCAGATCACGTCGGCGCAGTTGCAGCTCCACCTCACCGAGGCAGTCGAGCAGGAGCGCACGGCCGCCACCTCCTGCGTCCCGAGCTGCGCCGGTCAGGCCGTGTAGCAGTCCACTGGGCCGACGAGGAGGCAGAGATGAGCACCGCGGACCGTTCCGAGACAGGCAGGACCTGGTGTCCGAGCGGCAAGGCCGACGCACCGGAGTCGGTGGTACTGGGCGTGCGGTCCGGGCAGGGCGGGGAGGTCGTCTACCTCGCCGATCCCGTGCCGGCCGGAGACGTCCTCCCGGTCGTCCCGAAGGATGTCGAGCCGACCCGGGTACTGCGCTTCGCGTCGCACTGCGTCAGCAACTGCCTGCACCGCAGGGGCCATGACTGCACCCTGGTGGAGCGGGTGGCGGCGACGCCGGCGGACGAGAGCCGGAACGTGCCGCGGTGCCATCTGCGCGCGCACTGCAAGTGGTGGGTGCAGGTCGGCGTGGACGGCTGCCGACGGTGCCCGGCCCTGGCGACGGCCGTCGTCGAGGGCGACGACCTGGGCGCGCTGATCGCCGACCCCGCCACCACGATGGAGCAACTGGACGCGTGGGTGGCGGAGGCCGCCCGGACCTAGCGGAACTGTCGCACGAACGCGTGCCAGCTGTCGCGGGAGACGGTGAGGAGAGGGCCGTCCTGCTGCTTGCTGTCGCGGACGGCTCGGCCACCGGGAGCGGTGTCGGCGACCTCGACGCAGGCGTTCTCCTGTCCCGAGTACGACGACTTCCAGAAGGGGCCTATGACCTCGGTCACGATGAGTTTTCCTCCAAGCTCCGCAGCACGCCTCGGATGAGCTTCGCACTCGCGTCCGGCGCCAACGCCGACGATCGTAGTAGGTCGTATGCATTGGCGTAAGCGGCAAGGTCCTCCGCCCCTTCAAGGACCGACGTGCCCCGGAGATTGTCCATGGCGACTGCTTCGACCGTCGGCTCCTCGTCGAAACTGAAGGAGTAGAAGGCGGAGGAGTAACCGGCCAAGACGCCCGCGCTGAACGGCAGCACCTGCACTGTCACGTTCTTCCGCTTGCCGGTCTCAAGAATTGCGGACAGTTGCTCCCGGTGAATCTCGACGCTCACCAGCGGCTGCGCGACGACCGCTTCCCAGAGGATGGCCGTGTACGACGCTCCGCCCTCTTCGATCTTCGCCTGCCGACCTATGCGAACCTTCACCAGCTGAGTGACCCGTTCGGGTTCGATGTAGTGGGGACCACCGGCGATGACCGCCTCCGCATACGCCGGAGTTTGCAGAAGTCCCGGCACCATGACCGGCTGCCATTCGCGGATATACGTCGCGTCGTCCTCCAACGCGATGTGGTCGAGGTAATCCGGTTGCAGATGCGCCGCGTGCTCCAGCCACCAGCCCCGGTTCTTGGAGTGCTTGGCCAAATCCTCCAGCTTGGCCCGCACTGCCGGGTCCGTGACTCCGTACGCGTCCAACAGCAGCCGGACCTCGATGACGCGCGGGGTGGCGTGTCCGCTCTCGATTCGGCTGATCCTGGCCTGACTTGACGCGATCACCTCGGCGGCCTGCGGCTGATCCAGCTTGGCGGCCTGCCGGTACTGCCTGAGCGCCGCGCCCAGGCGCCTGCTGCGCACCGTCGGCCGTCCACCTGCGGGCATGGGACCTCCCCTCTCCGTCGGCAACCATGCCACACAGCCAGTCAACACTGGGAGGTATCACACCATCGAGTGAGACGAGTGAATGTATTCCTGAGTTCAGGTTGTGCGAGTACCGAATACCTCCATAGCGTCATCAAGGCGCCGACAGAACGCGCACCTTGGCGACGTGTCAGGAGGTAGGCACCCCCATGCCCGCAACCGAAACCTTCCTCATCCCCCAACACAAACGGCACGTGCTCCGCGCCCGGCAGCGTGTGCGCAAGGTCCTCGCCGACTGGGGCGTCACCGGTGAACTGGCCGACGGCGTGACCCTCCTGGCCAACGAACTCGTCACCAACGCCGTGACCCACTGCCGGGTCTCCTACGCCCGGACCAGGGTCACGCTGACCCTCCACGGCACCGAGTTACTCCTGGAGGTCTCCGACCCGGACCGGGACCGGCTCCCCCGGCTCCACGAGCCCCACCCGGACGAGGAAGGCGGACGCGGACTGGCACTGGTCGCGGCGCTGGCCGACGCCTGGGGGTGCCGGCAGGAGCCGTACACCAAGTGCGTGTGGGCCAGGTTCGCGCTCGCGGGGGCGGAGGAACATGTTCCGGCTGGTTCGTGACGCGGTCACCCGACGCCTCACCGGCAACAACACGGTGAACGACGGCGACCTCGCCCGGGAGGTCCGCACCCCCGACCCATACGTATGGCGGCTCCCGAACCCGTACGACGCCCGCTGGCGCCGCTGGGTCAAACGCTCCCGCGCTGCCGGTCGCTACCTGCCGTTCCCCGCCGAAGAGGCCTGTTGGCTAGACCTTGATGCTCCGCCGGACCCGCGCGATGACCTGCTGGGCGTCCGTGCCGAAGACTGCCGCGTCCGCGAAGGTGTCCCAGACGCGGCGGTAGAGGGCAATCGTTTCGGCGTCGTCGAGCCACAGCTCGGCGTGCCAGTCCTCGACCACGACCAGGCGTTCGTCAATCACCCAGAAAGCGTTCGCGGGGGACAGGGACAGCGGCGCGTCCATTGGAACGATCCCCAGGTGAACGGTGTTCATCCCCACCACGCCCAATAGACGATCCAGTTGAGCGGCGAGCACCTCGGGCGGGCACACCTGGGCCCGCAGCGCTCCCTCCCACATCACCACGTTCAATCGTCTGCCCGGCCGGTACAGCCACTCCTGCCGTCTCATACGGGCCCGGACTGCTTCCTCCGCGTCCCGCGGGGACCTCTGGAGTTCGGCATGACCTTCGAAGACGTGCCGGGCGTAGTCGGCCGTCTGAAGCAACCCGCAGATGATGCTGTTCTCCCACACGTGCAAGGCATGGGAGTCGGAGACGAGGGCGTTCCATGTTTCCTGGACCGGGCGATGTCCCGCCGCGAGCTGGCGCCGCCATGAGCGGATCTGGCTCTCGAAGCCCTTGAGACGTGCGCGTAGCTCATCGAAGACGGCGGGCTGTCCAGTGGCCTCGGCCCAGGCCCGCAGGTCGTCGTCCGTCGGCGTCTGCCGACCGTTCTCCAGCTTGCTGACCTTGGACTGTTGCCATCCCAGCCTTTGAGCCAGCTGGGTACCGGTGAGGCGACCGAGAGGGCCTTCGACCCGCAGTTCCCGGAGCCGACGCCCCAGCTCCTCGCGCGCCCTCTGATAGTCGGTGCCCACCGGTACCCGCTCTTGTCCTTACACGTCGCTACTCATTCCTGCCGCGAACTGCTCCCGCAGTACAGCGTGATGCCAAGCAGCATCGCGCACCCTGGAGCAACGCACCACCTCTGCTGGCTCAGTGATCAGGTCCACGTGTGTGAGCTGATCGTCGTCATCGAACCTCAGTAGCGCGATGAGGCGACTGTCGAACAGCCAGAAGTCCTCGGCGGGCAGCTGAAGCCGGTCCGCGTCGGCTCGCCACATGTTGCGGATGTCCTCGCCGTTGCGAATGTTCCACTTGGCGCTTTCGAAGAGGTAGCGCTGACCCGTGGTGGCGGGCTGGTCCACGATGCGCACCCGCTCGATCCGTTTTCCCTGGGCGACTTGGGCGCGGACCATGTCGCCCCACCGCCTGGCCTCCTTGCTTTCGACCCAGTCCTCGTCGACCCTCCCGGTCTCGATGAACTGCGCCCAGCGGTCGCCGGCCTCATCGCTCGCGTAGCGCCGCCGCGTCTCCAGCCGCCACGCGGTGTGTTCGAACTTGTCGAACAGACCGGCGAACTCGGCGAGTCCGATCGTCTTCACCTGACGTGTCCGCTCCTTCGGCGACCAGTCCACCAGCAGATCTCGGGGCACTACCACCGCGACCTCCCCCTCCGAGAGGTGCTGGAGCTGGGCGAGGTCCTCGGGATCGGTCAGCGGTGGACCGTGCACGATGACTTCACCACTGTCCAGGTCCTCATGCACCGACGGGCATCCGCCCCCGACGCTCCCGGTTCCGTTGAACCGCAGTCTGCGTGCCATGCGCGACAACCCCCTTGGGTCTCAACGATGTTGCGCGCCCAGCATGCTGGTGGCTCTGCGTGAATGTCCATGCATCCAGGGTGACCGCATGAGAATATCGGGGAATATTCTCCTCTCCGGTGCCCTCCTCCTCCCTACGGTCGTCCCACCGAGCCACCCCGACCAGGAAGGGCCAGCCATGCCCGACGGACATGACCTCTACCGACTCGACCTCTCCCACGCCGCGTTCGTGACGGCGTGCGGCGGCAACACCCACCCGGACGGTGAGTCCTGCGTGACCCTCGCCCGGATCGGGGACGACGCCTGGGCGCTGGGCGACAGCAAGCGGCCCGACGTTCCGCCCCTGCGGTTCACCACGGAGGAACTGAGCGTGGCCGGGATCGACCCCACCCGCTTCGGGCTCGCCCTCTGATCCTCCCGCCGCTCCCGCCGTTCCGGCCCGCCCCCCATGGGACGCTGTTGGTTAATCCGGGCCGTGATGCTTCGCCCCGTCGAGTTGCTCGGCGGGGCGAAGCCTTGCGAAGTGGCTGGTGCGGGTGCGGGC